>CAYGBB010000015.1:0-6180 GCA_964347985.1 uncultured Moraxellaceae bacterium | reverse complement strand
GGTCCAGATCGACCACCAGTGTCTTCAGCCCCTGACTGGCACTGATCGCGGCAAGATTCACCGTGATGCTGGATTTCCCCACCCCGCCCTTCTGATTGAAGATGACACGACGCATCCCTGAACTCCCCTGGCACTGCTGCCTATCATGAAGGCCGGATTGTAGCGGTTTGTCACCTGACCATGAAAGACCGGTATCTGATTACCGACGACACTCAATGATAAAACCAGTAGGCAACCAGAATCGCCACAATGACCGCCACCAGATCGGCAAACAGGCCACAGGCCAGCGCATGGCGCTCCTTGCGAATACCCACTGACCCAAAGTACACCGCCAGCACATAAAGCGTGGTCTCCGATGATCCCTGAATAATTGCCGCTACCCGCGCCGGAAATGAATCGACCCCGTAGGTCTGAATGGTCTCGATCATCATGGCTCTCGCCCCGGAGCCCGAGAGCGACTTCATGATGGCCGTCGGCAAGGCCGGAACAAAATCAGTATTGGCCCCCATCCAGGCAAATACTGCAGCCACCGATTGCAGCAGGGCATCCATCGCCCCGCTGGCCCGAAACACGGCGACGGCCACCAGCATGGCAACCAGAAACGGGATCAACCCCACTCCTACCTCAAAGCCCTGTTTGGCTCCCGTAATAAAGGCATCGTAGACATCGATTTTCTTGCGCCAACCCGCCAGCAGGAAAACCACCACAATGGAGAACAGCAGAAGGTTGCCAATAAATGCCGATCGTACGCCCAGCATTTCGGGTGGCACCGACAGCACCGAGGCAACAACCAGGCCCATGAATGCAGCCAGGCCAGCCCCATAGGCCAGCACCACCCGGTCCAGCAGTTTCAGTTTTTGTATCCAGGCCACCATCAACAGGCCTGCCAGCGTCCCCACGGTAGTCGTAAGAAGAATGGGGACGAACACACTGGCCGGGTTGGCCGCCCCAAACTGGGCACGATAGAGAAACACCGTGACCGGAATCAGCGTCACCGACGCCGTGTTCAAGACCAGAAACAGGATCTGGGCATTGGTTGCCGTGTCCGGCTGGGGATTCAGGCTCTGCAAGTCCTTCATGGCCTTCAGGCCCAGAGGCGTTGCCGCATTGTCCAGCCCCAGCATGTTGGCCGCCAGATTCATGGTGACCGAGCCCACGGCCGGGTGGCCCGCTGGTACCTCAGGCATCAGCCGCCGGAACAAGGGGGCCAGTACCCAGGCCATTTTCTCGATCAACCCGGCCTTCTCGGCAATATGGAAAAGCCCCAGCCAGAAACACAGCAACCCCACCAGGCCTAATGCAATTTCCACCGATGATTTCGCTGCCTTGAAGGTGGCCTCAATGGCAGCCGCCACCACCTCCGGCTGCCCGCCCAGCGTGGCCTGAAACAGGCAGGCCACGAAGGCAATCAGGAAGAATCCCAACCAGATGCGATTCAGCATGTGCCATCCCTGTAACAGGCACGCAAAGCGGGCCTTAAATAATGAAAAACCAGGGACAAGCCCCAACGTCGGCAAGTGAAACGGAATCAGTGCGGGTGCTCAAGAGGCAATCAACGAATTAACTACCGTTGACACATCCTCATGTAGATTCGAGAAAACGAGCTATCCACATTTTCTGTGGATAAGTTTGTGTACAGACTTCGTTGGCACGCCGCCAAGTCGCGCCAGTTCTGGCTTCGCAACAATTTGGCGATTTTTTCGTCACGCACACAAAATTCAATAAAATCAGCGGCTTATTATTTATACAAGGCATTTTTAAAGGTTTTTAACGGTTCCGTCATTTGCCTGTCACCCGCCCACCAGGCTTTGTCAGACAAAGTGCATAACCTCAAATCAAAAACCACTTGGACGATACTTCTGCACAAAGTTAAAGTAAGTTCTCAAGTTCACCTTCGAAACCCCTTTAAGTTCGTTGCACTGGAAAAATGACTGATCATCCGCTGAGCAAGCCCGGAGGCTCATGACACTGCCCTCCCCTCCAGCCATCAGGGCCGTGATATGTTCATCGGCAAGCCCTTCGCTTACCCCATCAAGCGGCTCGACATAAGATAGCCAGAAAAGCCGGCATACCAAGGGTTAGAGTTTTTGCTCTAGCCCGTCAAGACCCTTTGCTCCATGAGGTCAATACAGTCAGCATCGTTACGTCTACTGTCAGACCATATGCAATCAGGAGACACCGCATGACTGCCGCCGCCAAACTCGATACCCAAAAGCCACTCAAGCAGCCCCCGTATGACGATGGCGGACTTCCCCTGATTGGCTACACCCTGCATTTCATGCATGACACGCTGGACCTGGCCTTCAAGCTGCAGCGTCGCAACGGCAATGTTTACCGCTCACGGCAATTCCTGGATACCGTATCCCTGATGGGACCTGACGCCGCCCAGTACGTCTTGCAAGATAGAGAAGACCGCTTCTCCTCCGCCGAAGGCTGGGCCTTCTTTGTCGGCAAGCTGTTTGAAGGCGCCATCATGGCGATGGATGATCCGCAGCATCGTATTGAGCGCCGCATCATGCAGCAGGCGTTCAAAAAACCGGCCCTGAGCAGCTATGTCGACAAGATGGCGCCTTACATGGTTGAGCGCCTGTCGCGCTGGCAGCCCTCCCGCAAGTTCATGGTTTTCCAGAACATCAAGAAGCTCACCCTCGATCTGGCCGCCCCGGTCTTCATGGGCATTGAACTGGGTCCCGAAGCCGACAAGCTGAATGATGCCTTTCTGCACATGGCAGAAGCCTCACTGGGCTTTGTACGCTACCCCGTCCCCGGCACCAAGATGCACAAGGGCATGAAGGGGCGTGAATACATGATCAAGGTTCTGCGCGAAATGATCCCGCAGAAGCGTTCCGTGGAAACGCCCGACCTGTTCAGCCAGATGTGCCACGCCAAGAGTGAAAGCGGCGAAGCCTTCACCGATGACCAGGTCATCAACCATATGATCTTCATGATGCTGGCCGCCCACGACACCACCACCAGCACCCTTACTACCATGATCTATGCCCTCGGCAAGAACACCGAATGGCAGGATCGTCTGCGGGCCAACAGCCAGAAAGTAGCCGCCGAAGGCTTCCCCAATCTGACGTACGACGATCTCGACAAGGTGGAAGAGGTTAGCTGGTGCATGAAGGAAGCCCTGCGCATGTACCCGCCACTGGCTGCCATTCCCCGCATGTGCAAGAAAGATGGTGAGTTTGAAGGCTACAAGCTCAAGGCAGGACAGCTCGTCAACATCTACCCGATTCACACCCACTACATGGGCGAGTACTGGAAGAACCCCTTCATGTTTGACCCGCTGCGCTTCAGCCCGGAACGCAACGAGCACAAGCAGCACATGTTCCAGTGGATTCCCTTTGGTGGCGGTGCCCACATGTGTCTGGGCCAGCACTTTGCCGATCTGCAGGTACGCTGCGTGATGCATCAGTTGCTGCAGCACTTCAAGTGGACCGTGCCCGAAGATTACCGCATGCCTTACCAGCTGGTGCCGATTGCCAAGCCGAAGGATGGCCTGCCCATCAATCTGCACCGTATCGGATAACTGGCTCTTCTCAATGAAAGGGGGCAATGTCGGAGACGATATATGCCCCCTTTTTTATGAACAGACACTGAAGAAGCCAACGAGCCAAGGGGCTGGCCCGAAATCGAAGAGACATGGAATGGTCAGACTGCCAGTTCGTCAGACTGCCGGATCACTACACACTCAATACCCTGGCGCTGTAGCACCCGCTGGTATTTGGCCGCCTCGTCATGGCTCAAGCCCCCACGAACCACACAGGGAGCAGCAGAAAACCGGCTGTTCGCCTCTTCCCATGAAATGGACAACAGTGTGGCAAACGCCTTGATGGCTTGCTCAGAAGAAACAGAGGACAGTAACCTTCCCGTGATACGTACAAAGCATTTCTCAGACTCATCCATGACAAACACTGCTTAGTAAGTCATTACAATTCTAACCAAGCAGACTTTTTATTCCAACAGGAACTTAATGTGACCTGTCAGACAACTACCGGACAGCCCACCCACACCCCCTCTGGTCGCCAAAAAACCAAGAACTTACTGTATATTTACAGCCTAATATGTTGTTTTAAAAGATAATAGCTTTACTATTAGGAATAGATTTGGCTAAAGTACAAACTTGGCTTTCTCCAACAGAGTTGGCAGAATCAGGCGATATAAAAACCATAATGGCTTTCATGATCCGTTCACTCGTCCTTACCAGCCTTTTCTTGGTCACGGCAGCTCCTGCCCCCGTGATGGCCGGTAACATCTACAAGTTCAAGGATGCGGACGGTAATATCCTTTTCACCAATGTCGTCAACGCGCGCAAAAAGCCGCAAGGTGAAAGCTTCAGGCAATATACCAAGCTTGAACGGGTCACCTGGTTCAAGGACACCAATGTCCACAAATATGGCAACTGGGGAGCAAGCGAGTTCGCTGTACGCCCCAGCTTCAGCAAGAACCGCAATGCCTTTGATGACATCATCAAGAAATTCGCGCTGGCCCAGAATGTTGATCACGGCCTCGTCAAAGCCATCATACACACCGAGTCCGGCTTCAACCCCAGTGCCCGCTCCAAGCCTGGCGCACAAGGCCTGATGCAGCTCATGCCCGCCACTGCAGGAATGTATGGCGTGAATGATGCCTACAACCCTGCTGAAAACATCGGGGCCGGCACAAAGCACATCAAGTACCTGATCAACCGCTATAACAACAACCTGGAACTGGCCCTCGCCGCCTACAACGCCGGTGAAGGCAATGTGAAGAAATACGGCGGCATTCCGCCCTTCGCCGAAACCCAGGACTACGTGAAACGCGTGCTCAGCCGCTACCGCAACCTGTACGGCGGAAACACCACTGCGCTCGCCTCCCTCACTCCCGCCCGGCACTAACCCCTAAGCACCACACCTATCATGTTATCCTCATAGGCCAGCTCATACATTTGCACCCCCGGTTGCGTCGGGTGCTGAATGCAGCGGCCATCGCGAGACAAATCAAACTCCATCGCATGATAGGCACATCGCAGCCGCGTTCCTGTCAGAGTCCCCGTATGCAAGGGAAACCCTTTGTGAGGACACATGTTCCGCAACAGATACCGCTGACCATGCTCCTGAATAAGCAACAACTGCAGGCCCTCAAGCCTGAAGACCTGACGATATCCATCCTGAAGATTGACTAGTTTTTCCAATGGATAAAACGCCATGGTGTCTTCCGTTCGAATCAAC
The DNA here is from genome assembly GCA_964347985.1 of uncultured Moraxellaceae bacterium. Classification (GTDB taxonomy): domain Bacteria; phylum Pseudomonadota; class Gammaproteobacteria; order Pseudomonadales; family Moraxellaceae; genus UBA2031. Next base: position 964 of record CAYGBB010000015.1, on the reverse strand, counting down.
AGGCAATAAAAAAAGCGGACCGAAGTCCGCTTTTTTAACACAGAAACGCTTACTTGCCGTGGTTCTCCGCAAGGAAGAACCAGGTATCCAGAACGGAGTCCGGGTTCAACGACACCGTGTCGATACCCTGCTCCATCAGCCACTTGGCCAGATCCGGGTGATCCGAAGGGCCCTGACCGCAAATACCGATGTACTTGCCTGCCTTCTTGCACGCGTCGATGGCACGGGCCAGCAGGAACTTCACCGCCGGATCACGCTCGTCAAAGAGGTGGGAAACAATACCGGAGTCACGGTCCAGACCCAGCGTCAGCTGTGTCAGGTCGTTGGAACCGATGGAGAAGCCATCAAAGTGTTCCAGGAAGTCTTCCGCCAGCAGCGCGTTGGTTGGCAGTTCGCACATCATGATGACACGCAGGCCATTGTCGCCACGCTTCAGACCCTTCTCGGCCAGCAGTTCCAGCACACGCTTGGCTTCACCCGTCGTACGCACGAAGGGAATCATCACTTCGACGTTGGTCAGACCCATCTCGTTGCGTACCTTCTTCAGCGCACGCACTTCCAGATCAAAGCAGTCACGGAAGTTGTCGGAGATGTAGCGGCTGGCGCCACGGAAGCCCAGCATCGGATTTTCTTCTTCCGGCTCGTACAGCTTGCCACCGATCAGGTTGGCGTACTCGTTGGACTTGAAGTCCGACATGCGCACGATGACCTTCTTCGGATAGAAAGCAGCGGCCAGAGTGGCAATGCCTTCCACCAGCTTTTCCACATAGAAGTCGACCGGAGTAGCGTAGCCTGAGCAACGCAGATCCACGGACTGCTTGATGTCACGCGGCAGGTTGTCATAGTTCAGCAATGCCTTCGGGTGCACACCAATCATGCGATTGATGATGAACTCCAGACGAGCCAGACCAATGCCCTCATTAGGCAACGATGCAAAATCAAAAGCACGATCTGGATTACCAAC
>CAYGBB010000014.1:13874-16113 GCA_964347985.1 uncultured Moraxellaceae bacterium | reverse complement strand
CCTGTGTACTCGCCCCGAAAAGCCCCTTTATTTCAGCGGGTTTGCGTCGTTTCCCGGCAATACCCGGACACATCTTCCGTACCAAAAAGACCTGACAAGGGACTTGCGAACATTGCCGCCGGCTGTGCTATGGTGAAGTCATGAAGTGGACAAAACACCTACTGACGCACATCAGCAGCCCACACAAACTGGCTTCCACCTACCGGTTTTCACGCCCCCTGACCGGGGGGTATTCCGGGGGTTCTCTGCTCACACCTCGCGAGCCGTGCAGACAGGAGGGAACGGCTGTGCGCCACCCGACTGCCCGTCCAGGCCCGGACGTGATGCAGACGCCCCGTCCGACACCGCACCGGTGTCACCTGTCTACCCAAGAGAGGAAAGGCCTATGCAAATGGTAATCAGCGGTCACCACGTCGAACTCACCGAGGCCATCAAGGACTACGTGCAGAGCAAGCTCGAACGCGTCGAGCGACATTTCGACCATATCACCAGCATGAAAGTCATCCTGAGCATCGACAAACTGGTCCAGAAGGCCGAAGCCACGATCCACATTGCCGGCGCCGACCTGTTTGCAAATGCCGAGGCAGAAGACATGTATGCGGCCATTGACCTGCTCACTGACAAGCTTGACCGTCAGATACTGAAGCACAAGGAGAAGCACCAGCGCCGGTGAGTGACCTGCGTTCCGGTCGCGGAAAGCGGCCCGAAAAACCCGGACATCGCTCCGGGTTTTTTTATGTCATATTTGTCGTGTTGTGACAGGGTTGCAGTTGCAAGTTTCGTCTGCACTGGCGACCATACCGGCATATCAGGAAAGTCCCTTATGCAACTTGTCATCGTCAGTGGCCGCTCCGGCTCCGGCAAGACCACCGCCCTCCATGTCCTTGAAGACATGGGGTATTACTGCGTGGACAATCTGCCGCTGACGCTGCTGCCGGAACTGGCCGACACCCTGAAAAACCGTTCAGGCGGCGCCGTCACCCATCTGGCGATTGGCGTGGACGCCCGCAACGTGCCGGGCGACCTGGAATCATTCCGGCATGTGCTCGACGAAATGTCGCGGCGCGATGTGGTGGCCAGCGCCACTGTCACGGTCTATCTGGATGCCCGCGATGATGTCCTGCTGGCCCGTTTCAGCGCCACCCGCCGTCGCCACCCCCTGAGCACGAAGTCACGCTCGCTCAAGGAGGCCATTGAGCTGGAGCAGACCCTGCTCGACCCGGTCAGCAGTGCCGCCACCCTGCGCATCGACACCAGCTCACTCAATGTCCACGAGCTGCGGGAACAATTGCGGGAGCGACTGGAGGGCCATGCCGATACCGGGCTGACCGTGCTGATTGAGTCCTTTGGCTACAAGCAGGGAGTGCCACTGGATGCGGACATGGTCTTCGATGTGCGCTGCCTGCCTAACCCGCACTGGAACCCCGAACTGCGTGACAAGACCGGACGCGACGAGGAAGTCCGGAATTTTCTGCAGGGCACCGCGCTGGTCGAAAGTCTATATATGGACATTTCCGGCTTCCTGCTAAAGTGGCTGCCGGAATTGCGGGAAAATGATCGCAGCTATGTCACCGTGGCCATTGGCTGCACGGGCGGGCAACACCGCTCCGTGTACATGGTTGACCGGATCGCCGCCCGGTTCCGTGAGGAGTTTCCTCATGTACAGGTTCGCCACCGCGACCTGCCCACCCCGGGGAAAAACGAGACTGCCCTCAACCGGACCATCGCCCAATGATCGAGACGGATATCGAAATCATCAACAAGCTCGGTCTTCATGCCAGGGCCGCGGCCAAGCTGGTGAGTGTGGCCGCGCAGTTCCAGTCGAGCATCCGCGTGGGCCGGGGTGATCGCCTGATTGATGCCAAGAGCATCATGGCCCTGCTCATGCTTGGTGCCGGCAAGGGCACCACGCTGCACATGATCGTCGACGGCGGTGATGAGGTCGCAGCGTATGCGGCGGTAACCGCCCTGATCAATAACCGGTTTGACGAAGCAGAATAAGCCCCTCTCCTGCTATCATTGCCTCTGGTGCCTGGTAACGAGGGTGGCCGTGCCTTTTCGAACGCTCTACGCCCCCCTCACCAACACGTCCGACTACCGCGCCAGCCATCCTGCCCAGACAACCGAGTTCTTGACGCCATGACCCGCCGCCACTCCATGCACTCCGTGCATAACGAAATTGATGACTTTGAAGATGACGGTCTCAGCAAGACCGAACTCAAGAAGGCCATGGAGCGCC
>CAYGBB010000014.1:0-13864 GCA_964347985.1 uncultured Moraxellaceae bacterium | reverse complement strand
GCTGAGCACGGCCCGCCTGAAGAAGATGCCGATCTCGGAAACCCTGTATGTGGCGCTTGAAGAACTCAAGCGACTGAAAGCGCATGAAGCCGTGCGCCGGCACAAGCAGTACATCGGCAAGCTGATGCGCGACGAGGACGAGGCCGCCATCCTGAACATCCTGAATCCGCTGGCCAACCCGATGCGCAACAAGCAGATGGACATGCTGGCGGAGCGGCTGCTGACCCAGGGCGACCCCGCCATCAATGATGCCGTGCGCCGCTATCCGGCGGCAGAGCGCCACACCCTGCGCCAGCATGTTCGCGCGGCACTGAAAGAACAGCAGGCACTGGCTGAAGTGGTTGTGCCGCCACCTGCAGCAGGCGAAGAGGCGGCAGCCGAACCGGACATGCCGGCACGCAAGAAATTGCTGACTTATCTGCGCGAGGTGGCCGCACTGGCGGATTGATTCCACTTTCTCCGGTGCGTCCAGAAAGAAATCCGCCGGAGCAAGCAGTCATGTCACGTCAGATTTTCATCTGCTCACTGAACAGGCCGGAGCCACCGTCCTGACCGAACCAGTCGCCAATATCCACCTGAAAGCCACGCTTTTTGAGACCGTTGCCGACCGCAAACAGATACGCCGTATCGGCCAGCCCCTGGAACAGACCCACCACTTCACGCCCGAGACGGGTAAAGGGATGGACCGGCATGGTGAGCTGCAGACCATCGCCGCGAATGAACAGCGCCTTGCCCTGACAGCGCAACACGGCGCGAAAATCCTCACGTGAAACGGACTTCAGCGTAACCATTCCCTTGCTGTCGTCCCCCATGAGCCCCATGTCGCGCAATTGCTCGAACAGCGGACCATGAATGGCATCATTGAAATAGGCTGGCGCATCCCGGCAGATAAAGCCGCCCAGATCGAGGCGAGTGGCCAGCATGAGCATTTCCACGTCACTGCGGGACAGCGTTGCCAGAAAGGCCAGGGTACGCAGGCTGTGACTGCCCGGATGACGCACTTCGTTGACCAGTACCCGCGCCCACATGTTCTGGAAATCCTCTGCCACCGCACGTGCTGCCGCCTCCTGCCAGCGCAGTAGCCAGTCCGCATCCACCGGTCGTTCCGACACGCTTTGCAAATCAACTGTTTCAGTCAGATGGTCGGCGCGCAGGGCGATGCGACGGACATTCAGGGTGTGGCGCAACGCCAGGATGTCGGCCTCATGACGGACATCACGCAAGGCGCGTGCGGTACTCGGTATCTGCAGGAAGGCCAGGGGATCATCCGCCGTCTGCTCGATCACCGAATTGAAGCGGATGGTCGAGATAAATTCCTCGTCCGGGGGCGTCTCGATAATTTCACCAAGACTGTTGAACCGTTTGCGGCCGGCGTGCAGGTCATCCAGTTCAGCCAGCATGCCCTGCAATGCTTTCAGTTCTGCCACACGTACCTGCTGCGGATCCTTGTCGCTCTGTCGCAAACGCCATGGCGACAGAAAGGCGGAGTCGCCACCACCGAACAAGGTATGCCAAAGCTTGTCTGCCAGTTTCTGCCGCAGCGATAGATCGGTCATGACAGCCTCACGTACGATTTCGCCCGAGCTTGTCGTGGCTGGATACCCACTGATCGGACACGATGGCAGACGACAGGGAGACCTCGCCACAGAGAACCGTTGCCGCCACAATTTCTACCAGCTTCTGTACCTTGCCCGTGCCGTAACATCCCATTACCTCCAGGCATTCACGCTGTGAAGGCAGGCCAGTACCACCGCCGAACGTCGCCACAATCAATGCCGGAATGGTGACCGAAAAATAATAGTCGCCATTGGCCTTCAGTTCGCCATGCACAAAACCGGCTGACGACTCGGCCACATTGGCCACATCCTGGCCGCAGGCGATGAACATGGCAGTAATGCCATTGGCAAAATGCGCCCCGTTGTTCACCGAGCCCGCCATCAGTGCACCCATGTTGGAAAGCTGGCGCTGCCGGAACAGTGCCTCACCGGAGGTATGCATGACATCGCGCAGCAATGCGGCCGGCAGGGTGATTTCCGCCACCACCCGCTTGCCGCGCGTGTGTAGCGCGTTCACGTGCGAGTGCTTCTTGTCCGTATCAAAGTTGGCCGCCAGCGAGAAATGCTCAAGGCCAGGAGGCTGCTGCGCCAGAATCCACATGCACGCTTCGCGGGTAGCCTTGGACACCATGTTCTGGCCCGCTGCATCACCCGTGGTGTAGCAGAAGCGCAGCCAGCGCATCTTGCCCATGCTGTATTGCTCGATATGGCGCAACCGGCCAGAACGGGTGGTGCTTTCGGCGGCAACACGAATGGCCGGCAGGTTCATCTCGACCCAGTCGCCAAATTCGCGGGCATGCCGTGCATTTTCAAAAACAAATACGGGTGCCCGCTGCATGCTGTCATCCACCACCGTGGTCAGCACACCACCGGCCTCACGGGTCAGACGCATGCCGCGGTTATAGCTGGCCAGCAGCGTGCCCTCCGTGGTTGCCATTGGCACATAGAAATCACCCTGGGCATGCTCGCCATTTACGCGCAGGGGGCCGGCAAAGCCCATCGGTATCTGCGCCACACCGGCAAACGACTCAATATTGCCGGGCAACACCTCCGGGCCGAAAGAGAAACTGCCGGTATGTGGGAGGGCCACCCCGGTCGCGGCAGTGACGGCCGAGCGACGCGCGCTGGCCATCTCCCGGGTGTAATCGTCTTCGGGATCGCGGGGGAGCTTGTTCATTCACGTTCTTCTTGTTTTATGTGTACGCAAGCAGTGCTACGCCAGTGGCGGCATGAACTCGGCCAGCTTGTCGGAGGTCTTGCGCAGATTAATCGACAGCAGTGATGCCACCCCCTTGAGAATCTTGATACCGATTTCCGGGTGCAGCTTGAGAATCATCTCGAAGCCCTTGCGGGTCAGTACAATCAGGCTGGTCGGGGTGCAGGCGCGAATGCTGGCAGAGCGTGTCAGCTTGTCAATCAGTGCCATTTCACCGATCGACCCCCCTTTGGCGAGGGTGGTGATGACGACAGGCTGGGCATTCTGGTTGAACTTGATGACATCCAGTGCTCCTGATGCCACAAAGCAGACGAAATCTCCCTTCTCGCCTTCCTTGAAGACGAACTCTCCCGGGCCGATCTTGTTGAAAAACATGTATTTTTCAATGGTCTGCAACTCCGTCTCACTGAGACCGGAAAAAATGGGGATCAGACCAAGATAGTCCGACAAACGTTCACTCATGGGAATTCCTCGGGGTGCCGTGACATTGGTAGCAATGCCCTGCTTCTCACCCATGCTTCTATTTAGCCGAAAGTGCGGGGCTTGTCAGCGAATTCGTCGATGGTTTCGTACAGGCATGCGCTTTTGCTGGCTGACCTGCTCGTCGCGGTCCAGTGTCGCCAGTATCACACCCGGGCCATCGTCCATTCGTTCGGCCTGTACGCGACCCCAGGCATCCACAATCTGGCTGTGTCCCCACGTCTGGCGGATGGCACTGTGCCATCCGCCCTGCCCGGCCCCCACCAGCATGACCTGGTTCTCAATGGCACGTGCCCGCAACAACACCTGCCAGTGCGCCTCGCCAGTCACTGCCGTGAAGGCGGCAGGCACGGCAATCAGCTCGGCCCCGGCATCGGCCAATGCGCGGTACAGCTCGGGAAAGCGCAGGTCGTAGCAGATGCTCAGGCCGACCCGCCCCACCGGGGTATCCACACACACCACTGCATCCCCGGGCTCGAAGGTTGCCGACTCGCGGTAGCTGCCCTGGGCATCGCCCACCTCGACATCAAACAAGTGAATCTTGTCATACCGGGCCGCCACCACCCCGGCGGCCGAAATGACATGACAGGCAGTACGTACCCGCCCATCGGGCACGGGCGCCCCATCCGGGCGGGTTGCGACCGGCAGGGTGCCCGCCACCACCCAGAGATCCAGCTCCCTGGCCAATGCGCCCAGCCATGCCAGAATATCCGGCAACTGCGCGGCGACCTGCCGATACTGGCCTGCATCGAAAACAGCAAAATTCTCCGGCAGGACAGCAAGTCTGGCGCCTGCACTCGCCACCTTCCGTAACTGGCGTTCAGTCTCGGCGAGATTGGCATCCAGTTCCTTGCCGGAACACAACTGCACGGCGGCGACCAGGTGCATGCTCATGGACGACTTCCTGATGAAGAGGATGCAGGGGTGGGGGAGCCCTGGCCATGACGGACAACCTCCGGATCCCCCCAATCCCCTGAAATACGATAGTGCAAAACCGTCGCATTCCGGATCTGTTTCTTGAGCACCATTTCAGCCGCCACGACAGCGCCGCCGATCAATGGACCGGCAACGACGGCGGCAGCCAGCGGCACCGCGCTGGACACCGGCACATTGACCGTAAACTCCTGATCTATCTGCTGACGCACCAGATCCAGTCGCCCTTCTCCATGCGCAGACAATGATGGCCCCTTGAGATCGAACACGGCCTGAGGCATCTGGCCTGCCTGCACATCACCACCCAGTGTCACCACATCGAAGGTAAGCCCCTTGCGCAGCACATCCGAGAAGTCGCCTTTCAGGCGACGCATGATATTGCCTGCCGCAAACAGACCGAAGACACGACTGGCACTGGTTGTGGCATTCACATTGAGGACGCGGCCATTTTCGAGACGCATCTCGATATGACCATCCAGCCCCTTGAGGCTGGGAGCGTTCGGCGACGCCGGCCAGGAAAGATCAATATCGGCCCGCGCCTGCCGGCTGTCCAGACTGGGAGCGTAGCGCAACGCTTGCAGCAACCCTGCGACATTCTGGCTTTCTGCCACACCGCGCAACCGGGTACTGGCACCACCACGCCATTGCCAATCCACCCGGCCATCAAAGCGGCCAACCGCCGTCTCCGCATGCAAACCATCAACACGGATACCATAGGGGCTGGGAGAAAGCCGTGCCCTGACGCCAACCTCTCCCAGCCCGGGATAGTCGAGCAGGCGAATACCGGCCGCATTGATCCGGACCGGACCAGCCGGCACAAGGGAGTTGCCCGCCACTGTTTCACTTGCCGGCACCCCCGCAAGTGGCCAGTGCAGGCGCTTGATATCCACTTGCCATTCGCGGTTGCTGGCGTCCGGCATCAGCAGGCTGCCATCAAACTTGTCGTTGCTGACCCCGACCTGCCAGGCCGCTGGCGCACGAAGAACGGACAGCCGCGCGTTGGCCAATTGCCATCCATGCGCCTCGAGTTCCCGGGCCTGAATCTCTATTCTGGTCACGCCGGGGAGATTGCCTCCCCCTGCCCCCCCCTTGGCCGAGTTCTGAAAGCGGTCTATCCAGGGCTGCCAGTCCGCCAGGGCCAGGCGCCCCACCTTGCCTTCAATCTCGATACCGGGGGCAGATGGCCAGGCGACATTGGCACTTTCCAGCCGCAATAACGCGGCATGCAATCCACCGGTTCGCCACACCAGTCCCGCCCCCAGGCGACGCCCCAGCTGCAACCGGGCGAGCTGCTCCCCCTCACCCAATGCCGACTGATAACGCAAGGGTAATGCTTCTGGACCCTTGCCCAGTGGGGCCGGCAGCAGGATGTGAATCCCGGTCATCGGTGACGTCACCAGCAGTTGAGGCACCTGCTTGCCCGCTGGTATCCGGATGCTGGCCTGATAGGCGGTTTCTCCACTGAAGGCGCTCCAGAGAGGACCGCCCAGCCACCCCTGCAGGGCTGGCACAGCCACTCGGCCGTCTACATTCACCCTAACTTCCTGCAAGGCACCTTGCCTGACCGTACTGCTCATCCGGGCCGTCACCGGGGCTCCCAGCAAACGACCCGACAGGTCACTCGCCGCCAGCCCCTGTCGGGTGCTGAAACGGACTTCCCCCGTTACCGCCTCGGCCACCAGCCGCTCACGCGGCAGGCTCAGGCGGTTTCCGCTCAACTGAGCACTTATCTCGACCTCAGGGTCGGGGAGGCGTGTACCGGGCAGGCCATGGGCAAGAGGAATATCCAGTGCCAGGCGACCCTTGATCGGCCCCTCCAGCTGCAATACCTCGGCTACGCGTGCCGTATGGGTACGCAACGGACTCTCGCGAAACAGCCGCAGCAGATCCGGTCCGGTGGAACTGACCTCGCCAGTGATGGCAAGTCTTGCCCTGGATAAATCGGGAATCTCTGCCACCAGGGCCTGTGCCGTGGTGCCATCCAGCAAGTCAGCCTGTCGGCCGTCTACGCGCAGTTGGCGCCCATCGATGGTGAGCACCCCATCGAGATTTCGCAGGGCCGGCCAGCCCGGACTGTAATCCAGCGTCGCCCCCTTCAGCTCAAAGCGCATGAGCTGACGCAGTGGCGCCAGATCCGTGCGATGTGAAACCGGGCCGCTGAAGAGGAAGTCACCCTGCACCAGGGTTCCTCCTGCCAGCGCGCGCCGCAACCAGTCCAGTGTCTTGTCCCCCGCAGACGGCCACGGGACATAGCGCCAGGCACTGGCTACCCGAGCCTCGGTCAGACGTGCCAGCAGGGATAGCTCGGCGGCACCGGGGTCAGCCTTCGGAATGTCCACACGCAGCAGTGCCTGGCCCTTTGCATCGGCGTTCTGCAACACCAGCCGATCACTCTCGATCCGCCACTGCCTCTCGTCCACCTGCAACCGGAGTATCCCCTGTAAATGTTCCACCATGACGGGTTCACGAAACACCTGACGCAGGTCCAGGCTGCTGCCCCGGGCATCCAGCCCCAGCAACGCCTGCTCCGGCGACCAGTCCAGCCACCCCGCCAGATTCCGTGCCCCGGGGTAGTGGGCGGTGGCATGCGCCCCCAGCCGCTCAAGGCGAGCGACGATGCGGGCGGGCTGCAAGTGGCCCTCCGCATCAGCCGTCAGGTCAGCACGCAGTGCGCTGATCCGCCCCTCGGGAGTGGCTTCACGCAGCCAGGTGGCCAATGTGTCCGGCAGAGGCAGCCTGTTCGCCAGCAAGGAGGCTGTCGCCACGTCCACATCTGCCGCTGCCACTGTCAGTCCGCTTGCCTGACTGGCAATGGCGAGCGCCGAAACAGGCCAGTGCGCATTATCGAGGCGTGCCTGCATCCCCTGCGCGGCCAGAACCCAGCCCTGCTGTTCCCGGTGCCAGTCCAGCTCCGCACTGACGGACTGCAGTGAGTGCATGCCAAAACGCGAGCGGAAAACGGCCTGACTCAAACGGGGCCGGGCCTGCAGTGCGATCAGTCGCCCCTGCGCAAAATGCAGCCAGAACTCGCCTCCCCCGGTAACATGCTCCAGCCCCAGCCCCGCTACCTCGGCCTTGGGTAACCAGGCATCCAGCGTAATGGCCGGTACATTGAGCCAGGCAGACAGCAAGCCCTTTTGCCAATCCACGGGACTGCCTTGCAGGGAAAGATTAAATGCCAGCGCCTGGGGAACGCCCTCCAGATACATCTCGCCCGCCAGACGGTGAAGGCTGCCATTATTCTGGTTGACGAGCTTGATACGACTGAGGCTTACGACCGGATAGCCCTGCAAGGCGAGGCCCATGCGGCTATCCTCCAGGGCCAGCAGCGGCTGACGCAAGGCCAGTTCCACGGCGCGACGGGCGGCAGCGGGATCGCTACGGGACAGAGAGGCAAGTTCTCGCAAGCGCAAGCGTCCATCAGGCAATTGCTCCAGATGGATATCAAGGCCACGGATACGCAAATCAACGCGAGGCTCGAGGTGCAGCAGACTACCCAGGAGCGAGGGACGCAACTCAAGCCGGGGAAGACGCAACAATGCAGTTGCCGGGGCGGTCGGGTCACGCAGGCTCAGCCCTTCAATCAGAATGAAAGGCCCCATCCCCTGCCAGCGGCCACTGATTGCCTCGATGCGCACCGGCACCCCGATGGCTCGGCTCAGCCTTGCTTCGGCCATCTCACGGTAGTCGCTGATGGCCGGCATGAATTGTCGACCCAGCCCGACCACAATGGCGACCAGCACCAGCACCATCAATGCCAGCGTCAGCAAATGGTGCCAGCACCACAAGGCAACATGACGCAGGGAAGAAAGCTTCACTACCACAGGCATATTCCGTTTCATAAGCAATGAAAGACAGATGATACCGTGATGACAGGGTGGAAACCTGTCACTGGATTGTTGCCCAACCTCGATAGCGTCCTCATGAAACAGGACGAGTCCTCGCTAAAGCAGGACGATATCAAACTGCTCCTGGGTATACAGCGCTTCCACCGAAAAGCGGATCGGCTTGCCAATGAACAACTCCAGATCTGCCACCGCCGGCGACTCCTCCCCCAGCAAGCGATCAATGACTTTCTGGTTGGCGACCACGCGATAGCCGTGCGCCGCATCATAGGCGCGTGCCTCACGGAGAATTTCACGGAAGATCTCGTAGCAGACAGTTTCGGCGGTTTTGACGGTGCCGCGCCCCTGGCAAGCCGAACAGGTTTCACACAGCAGATGTTCAAGGGAATCTCGTGTGCGTTTACGCGTCATCTCCACCAGGCCCAACTCGGATACCTGCGTGATCTTGGTCTTGGCATGATCACGCACCAGCATCTTTTCAAGACTGCGCAAAACCTGCTGCTTGTGCTCGTTCTCTTCCATATCGATGAAATCGATAATGATGATGCCACCGAGATTGCGCAGCCTGAGCTGGCGCGCAATCACATGCGTTGCCTCCAGATTGGTCTTGAATACGGTGTCTTCCAGATTTCGTGTACCCACAAAAGAGCCGGTATTCACATCGACCGTTGTCATCGCCTCGGTCTGGTCAATAATGAGGTACCCACCCGACTTCAAGAGTACCTTGCGCTGCAATGCCTTCTGCAGGTCATCTTCGATATTGTAGAGATCGAAGAGTGGGCGTTCACCAGGGTAATGTTCCAGCCGGTCACGCATTTGCGGCATGAACTCGTGCACAAACTCCTGCACCTTGGCAAAAGTTTCACGCGAATCAATCAGCATTTTTTCGACATCTGTATTGACCAGATCACGTAGCGTCCGCAGAAACAACGGCAACTCCTCATAAATCAGCGAGGGGGTAGCTGCCGTGATGCAGCGTTCCTGAATCCAGCGCCAGAGCTTGACGAGAAACTGCATGTCACGGCGCAGCTCATGCTCGCTTACTCCTTCCGCCACGGTACGCACTATAAAGCCGCCGGACTCGGTATCCGGACTTTCCGCCTTGATCTGGCGAATCAGGTTCTTCAGGCGATCTCGCTCAGCCTCATCCTCGATACGCTGCGAAACACCAACGTGTTCGCCCTTTGGCATGTAGACAAGATACCGCGAGGGAATGGACAGGTCCGTGGTCAGCCGGGCACCCTTGGAACCCATCATGTCCTTCATGACCTGCACAATGACACTCTGACCGTCATGCAACAGATCAGAAATTACCGGCGTCCGCTCCCGATCACCCTCGGCATGAGGCCAGACAATGTCATTGGCATGAATAAATGCCGTCCGGCTCAGTCCGATCTCCACAAAAGCGGCCTGCATGCCAGGCAGCACGCGCACCACCCGGCCCTTGTAGATATTCCCCACGAGGCCACGGCGGGCGCTGCGTTCGACAAACAACTCCTGCACGATGCCATTCTCGACAAGCGCCACGCGGCACTCCATCGGCGTCACATTGATCAGGACTTCTTCAGACATGAGCTTTTCCTACCCCAGAACACGGATACCGAAACGGGCGAGCATGGCTGCCGTCTCAGTCAGTGGCAAACCAACGACATTACTGTAGCTACCCTCAATCGCATCCACAAAAACCGCACCACGCCCCTGAATGCCATAGCCGCCCGCCTTGTCGTGCGGTTCCCCGCTGGACCAGTATGCATGCATTTCTGCACGGGTGATGGCGCGAAAATGTACACGCGTCGAAACAACCATCGCGTCAACATGGCGGGCATCGCCCACCGCCACACCAGTCAGTACCTGATGCGTACGGCCCGAAAGCCGTAACCACATATCAACGGCTTCAGCCTCTGTCGCGGGCTTGCCCAGTACCTCATCACCCAGCACCACCGTGGTATCTGCCGCAACCACCACCCCGCCAGACACCTGCGCCAATCCTGCCGCCGCCTTCGCCCGGGCCAGCCGCGCCACATAAGCTGCAGGCAACTCACCGTCCTGCAACGACTCATCCACATCAACAGTGAGCACGGAAAAATCCAGCCCGATCTGCCGCAGCAATTCACTGCGACGGGGCGAGGTGGATGCAAGAAAAAGAGGCATGGACATGGAGGGCATTCACGCAAACAGGATCAATCGTGAATATAACCGCAGTACCGGGAAAACGCGCGGGAAACCAGAACGATCCCTCTCGGCAAGAAGGCTGCGATCCGGCGGGTCTGGCAAGGCAGCCCGAGTCAGTAACTCAACGGGTGAAGCGGCGGAGGGAGAGCATGACCGTGGGCCACACCAGCGCACTGGTCAGTGCCGGCACCCAATACAGCCAGGAATCCGGTCCGGTACCCAGAATGCCGAGCAGGATACTTTTGACCAGAAGGCCCGCCAGCACCAGGGCAAACACCAGCCCACCGGTTTGCCAGACGGAAAACACCGTCACCCAGCGATAGGAGAGCCTGGCAAGGTAGGCGATCACGGCCAGCATCAGCGGGTAAACCCCAAACGTGGTGGCCATCAATACATCCATCAGCAGGCCGAGCACAAAGGCCGTCCACACCCCTACCTTGCCCGGCTCGTTCAGCACCCAGAACACCAGCACCATGGAGACAAACTCGGGGCGTCCGTAACTGAGCCCTTGCGGCAACGGCAATGCTGCCAGCAGCACCGCCAGAAAAATGCTGAGCGGAAGCGCCACAACGGTACTGGGACGGCGCGCCATTATTGGCCTCCTGTTGTGGGTGTGGAGGATGTGGAGGATGTGGCGGGAGTAGCGACTTCAGCGCGCAATGGCCGATTGAACAGCAGCAGCACATGACGACTGCGATCCAGCTCTGCTGATGGCTTGGCATCAATCTCAGCAAATTCAGAAGTGCCGCTCTTGCCTGCGCGCGTCACCACCCCCACCGGATAGCCGGCCGGGTAACGCAGACCCAGGCCGGAGCTCAGCAGCAGGTCGCCCACCTTCACATCTGCCGACTCGGGAACATACTGCAGGCGCAAACGATCAATCTCGCCGGTACCCGCCACCACGGCACGCACACCATTGCGGGCGATACGCACCGGAATGGCATGCTCACGATCCGCAATCAGCATGGCCCGCGATGTCGCCGGTCCGACTTCAATGATCTGCCCCATGAGGCCGCGGGCATCCAGAATCGGCTGACCGACATAAACCCCGGCATCCAGCCCCTTGTTCACCAGAATGATGTGGCGCAGGGGATCGGGGTCTACACCAATGATTTCGGCAATCAGCACGCGACCATCCACGACCAGCGTGGAATCAATCAGGCCACGTAACCGCGCATTCTCTGCCGCCAGTTCGGAAAACTTCTGCAAGCGTCCGGAAAGGACCAGCAACTGCCCCTTGAGATAGGCATTCTCGGCGCGCACCTCGGTTTCATCCAGCATGGCGTCAGCCGTCACATCCGAAACACGGCCCGGCCAGCTCATCATGTTGTATACCGGCAGCAGTACACCATTGATCTGGAATCGCACAGGCTCCGTGACATGGTGAAAGCGCACATCGGCAAACATCAGCCCCGCCGCCAACATGGCCGCAAACAGCAGCCGGTAGCCACCGTTGGAGGTTTTGCTGAAAAGCGTGGTTTCGATGATGGCTCTCCTTGAATCCTGTTACCGATGACCGTTAACAAAAAAGCCGGCATGTGCCGGCCTTTTGTTTCTTGCTTGCACCCACAAGACCGGATTTACCAGCACAGCCGCATCAGCAGCCGTTGCCCGGATTAATCCACAAACAGCATGTCGTAGGCGGGATTATCCATGAACTCCAGTGCCCGGCCACCACCACGCGCCACACAGGTCAGCGGATCTTCAGCCACGATCACCGGCAGGCCGGTTTCCTTGCTGAGCAGCTTGTCGAGATCACGCAGCAGTGCACCACCACCGGTGAGTACCATGCCGCGCTCGGCGATGTCGGCAGAGAGCTCGGCCGGAGTTTGCTCCAGTGCACTCTTCACCGCGGTGACGATGCCGGCCAGCGGGTCTTCCAGTGCACCCAGAATTTCATCGGAGTTCAGCGTAAAGGAGCGCGGCACCCCTTCGGCCAGATTACGACCACGCACTTCGATTTCGCGCAGCTCGCCACCCGGGAAGGCCGTACCGATTTCCTGCTTGATACGCTCGGCGGTGGACTCACCGATCAGGCAGCCATGCTGACGACGCACGTAGGACACGATGCAGTCATCAAACAGGTCGCCACCAATACGCACGGAATCCGAATAGACGGAGCCTGACAGCGAGATCACGGCGATTTCCGTGGTACCACCACCAATGTCCACCACCATGGAACCACAGGCCTGTTCGACCGGCAGACCGGCACCGATGGCAGCCGCCATCGGTTCCTCGATCAGACGCACTTCACGGGCACCGGCACCCAGCACGGATTCCTTGATGGCACGACGCTCGACGAGAGTCGACTTGCACGGCACGCAGACCAGCACACGCGGGCGCGGCGGGAACAGGCTGCCGGAGCCCTTCTCATGCACCTTCTTGATGAAGTACTGCAGCATCTTCTCGGTCACTTCGAAGTCGGCGATCACGCCGTCCTTGAGGGGACGAATGGCAGAGATGTTGCCAGGGGTACGGCCGAGCATGCGTTTGGCGTCCACGCCAACGGCTGCCACGGTCTTGGTGGCCCCGCTCTGGCGAATCGCCACCACCGAGGGCTCGTTCAGCACGATGCCGCGCTCGGGGGCATAAATCAGCGTATTGGCGGTCCCCAGATCGATGGAGAGATCAGAGGAGAACAGACCGAGAAAGCTTTTTAGGATAGGAAGCATGGAGCTGGGAACCTGATATTGAGTCGCTTGCGTGCGAGACCGGCGTCAACTTTACAAGACGACCGGGGTATCCTGGTGGGACCGGCATCACACCCTGGCCGTCTGCTGGCACAGGCATGGACACAAGTCCCGGAAAATGGCGCTAACTCTAAACAAACGAGGTTCTTTGGACAAGCCGCGAACTGTGCTAAGTTGCGCCCTCTTACGCGTTTCCAACAAATTTCCACGAGTTTTCCCATGGCCCTGACTGCCACCGAGGTCGCGAAGATCGCCCACCTCGCCCGTCTGGCACTGACCGCCGAAGAAGAAGGCCAGGTCACTGCCCGTCTCAATGACATACTTAGTCTAGTAGACCATTTGCAAGCTGCCGATACCGCTGGTATCGAGCCGATGGCCCACCCGCTGGACGCCACCCAGCCGCTGCGCGATGACACGGTGACCGAAACCGACCACCGCGAGCAATACCAGGCCATCGCGCCCGCCACCGAGGCCGGCTGCTATCTGGTACCCAAAGTCATAGAGTAAGTCACTCTCTGCACAGAACACTGATCGAGTAACCGTCATGCATCACAAGACCCTGGCCGAACTGGCCACCGGCCTCGCCGCCAAGGAATTCTCCAGCGTTGAGCTGACCCGGCACTTCCTGAACCGTATCCGTCAGCATGATGCCACCCTGAACTGCTTCATCACGGTGTGCGAAGAACAGGCGCTGGCCCAGGCGGCGGCGGCGGATGCGGCCCGTGCGGCGGGCCAGGCCGGCCTGCTCACCGGCGTGCCGATGGCACAGAAGGACATCTTCTGCACCGAAGGCGTGAAGACCACCTGCGCCTCGAAGATGCTCGACAGCTTCATCTCGCCCTACAACGCGGCCGTCATCGAGCGCAGCCTGAGCGCCGGACTGGTGATGCTGGGCAAGACCAACATGGACGAGTTCGCCATGGGCTCGTCCAACGAAACCAGCTTTTATGGTCCGGTAAAAAACCCCTGGGA
>CAYGBB010000013.1:0-16434 GCA_964347985.1 uncultured Moraxellaceae bacterium | reverse complement strand
TTTATCCGGTCACCGAGGGCCTGACCCAGTTGCGCCTGCGCCCGCTGATTGCCCAGGCACTCGCACGCCTGACGGCAAGCAACCTGCCGGACTGGCTGCCGGCATCGGAAAACCGTGGCTGGTCACTGGTGGCGGCATTGCGCTATGTGCATGCGCCCCCGAATGATGCCGATCGTGTGGCGCTGGTGGCAGGAACCCATCCGGCACAACAACGCCTTGCCTTCGAAGAACTGATTGCGCATCAACTCAGCATGCAGAAACGGCGCGCGGAAATGCGTGCCAATGCGGCCCCGGTGCTGCCTATGGCCACAGCCCTGCAGAAAAAATTCCTGGCAACACTGCCCTTTCCGCTCACCGGTGCCCAGCAACGCGTGCTGACGGAAATTGCGGCCGATGTGACCACCGACAAACCGATGTTGCGACTGGTGCAGGGTGATGTGGGTGCCGGCAAGACCGTGGTGGCAGCACTGGCCGCCTGCCATGCCCTGGCCGCCGGCAAGCAGGTGGCGCTGATGGCGCCAACGGAAATTCTGGCAGAGCAGCACGCGCTGAATTTTACGCGCTGGTTTGAACCGCTGGGCATTCGCGTGGTGACGCTGCTGGGGCGGCTGGGCGCAAAGGCGCGCCGTGAAGCGAATGCGGAAATCGCCAGCGGCACGGCACAAATCGTGATCGGCACCCATGCGCTGTTTCAGGATGAAGTGGTGTTCCGCGCACTGGCGTTTGTGATCATTGATGAACAGCACCGCTTTGGTGTGCACCAGCGCCTGGCCCTGAAACAGAAAGGGGAAAACGGACGGCTGGTGCCGCACCAGCTCATCATGACGGCGACGCCGATTCCGCGCACGCTGGCGATGAGTGCCTACGGTGATCTGGATACCTCCGTCATTGACGAGTTGCCGCCGGGACGCACGCCGATACAGACCGTGCTGGTGGCCAATGAACGGCGACCGGATATTGTCGAACGCATTCGCGCGCAATGCCTGCAGGGTCGCCAGGCCTACTGGGTGTGCACGCTGATTGAGGAATCGGAACAGCTGCAGGCACAAGCCGCCGAAGCCACGTATGCCGATCTGCAGACAGCCTTGCCGGAATTGCGCATTGGCCTGGTGCATGGCCGGCAGAAGTCGGCGGAGAAAGCAGCGGTCATGCAGGCCTTCAAGGCGGGTGAACTGCAGTTGCTGGTGGCCACCACCGTGATTGAAGTGGGTGTGGATGTGCCCCGCGCTACGCTGATGGTGATCGAGAATCCGGAGCGGCTGGGACTGGCGCAACTGCATCAGTTGCGCGGTCGTGTCGGCCGTGGCGCGGAACAGAGTTTCTGTGTGTTGCTCTACCAGACACCGCTCGGCCAGCTGGGCCGCGAACGCCTTGGCATCATGCGTGAAACCACGGATGGTTTCCGCATTGCCGAAAAGGATCTTGAATTACGCGGACCGGGCGAGGTGCTGGGCACCCGCCAGACCGGCGAGATGAGTTTCCGTCTGGCCGACCTGCTGCGCGATGCGGCGTTATTGCCGGCGGTGCAGGACTGCGCCAAACAGTTGCTGCAATCCCGTCCGCAGGCCGCAGAGGCCTTGCTCACGCGCTGGGTGGCAGGGCGTGAGCACTATGCGAGAGTCTGAGGTGGCAAGGAGTCTGGCGTGCATTCAGTGCCCGCGCTGCAGCATGAAGGTATCGAACTCAAGCTGATCCAGCTTGCGGTTAAGCATCCAGAAGCCCGCCATGTTGACCAGCAGCAGCGCCACCGCAAAACCATAGCCATAGAACTTGGGGCCGAGCGCCAGCGTGATCGCCGTGAACACGCCATTGAGCACCACGAAGGCACCCGTAAGGAAAAAGGTTTCCCAGCGCTTGTCGAGATAGAAGAACACGTTGAGCACGGCAAGGAATACCACCTGCATGCCGGCCGCCACCAGATTCACAAACAGTAGCGGCAGGTACAGCTCGGAAATGTTCAGATAATTCAGGATGGCGGGGGCCGCGATGTACAGTACCAGCGCCGCAATCGTTTGTACCTTGATGATCTGGTAGATACCCTGCCGCACGATATAGACCATTTCATTGCGCATGGTCTCGATATATTCCAGCGAGCTGCCTTCGCGTACGGCGTCGTAAAAGCGGGTGTAATACTCGACGAAATCGGTCTCCATTTTCACGAGAAATACGGCCATGCCGGGAATGATGGACAGATAGGCCAGAAACACCGGAATGTCATAAATCAGCGAGGAATGCAGCGGACCGATCACCTGTGCACCCGTGGCCGGATGCAGCCAGAACATGAACTTGTCGAGCCAGTAGCCGAGGTTGTAGAAAAGGCCGGCTCCCACCATCGTGAAATACATGTCCTTGCGGGAAAAAAACTCCGCGCTGATGAAACGCGTGGAGGGATAACTGCGCAGGATCAGGGTGATCATGCCGATCAGCAACACCAACTGGCCCAGCACGAAGCCGCCCAGCAAGCCCTCGAGACCAAACGGACGCAGCAGCAAGGCCGCCGCCACGGCAAGGCCATAGCCCAGCGCAAACAACAACAGGATGGCCTTGTACTGCTTCATGCTGGACAGAAAAATGGCCGCCAGCCAGATGTCGCAGATGATGGCAAAGCCGGACATCATGAGCAGGCGATACATCACACTCTGCTCAGGAAACAGGAAGGTGACCGCCAGCGCCCCCAGCACACCGGAGAGCAAGGTCTGGTACAGCAGCAAGCCATTGAAGGCAGGCAGGATGGCATCGTCGTGCGCCTGAAAGTGCCGGTCTGCAGTAAACCGCGTAAAGGCGAGCTGCACTACGCCGGTCAGGATCAGGCTGAGGGCAATCAGCCATGTCACACTGACCTGGAACTGTGTGATCAGGATGTCGGGGATGACCACCGAGAATGACAGCACCCCGATGACCAGAATCCCGAGGATGGACAATACCCAGGGGCCCGAACTGATGATGCCGGCATAGGCATAGGTCTGCATCAGGCCGAGCAGGGTGTCACGACGCATCAGCTTGCGTAATTCAAATCCGATGCCGGCCATCAGACGGCTCCTCCACTGGTTGCAGCAAGCGCCGATTCATACACGGCCCGGTATTTCTCCAGCATGCCCGACTCGGTGTAGTAACGACGCACGCGCTCGATGCCGGCTGCCTGAGCGGCATGCCAGCGCTCACTGTTGGTGAGCAGGCCAAGGATGGCAGCGGCCAGTGCCTCTGGATCGGCAATGCCGACCACTGCGCCGGAGGCACCCAGGGCGCAATCCTCTTGCCCCAGCCCTTCGATCAGCTGGCGGCAGGAACCGACATCCGTGGTGACGCAGGGCACACCGGCTGCATTTGCCTCCAGCACCACCAGAGGCAATGCCTCGGAAATGGATGACAGCACCAGCACTCCCGATTTCGGCAATAGCGTATCGACATCCTGAAAACCGAGAAATGTCATGTGCTCGCCCAGCCCGAGGCCTTCGGCCAGATTATGGCAATCACGTGCATATTCGGGATCTTCTTCCTCGGGTCCGGCAATCCATATCTGCACCTCCGGCAACTGGTTGACGATGGTGCGCATGGCTCGAATGAATGTTTTCACGTCCTTGATGGGCACCACGCGGCCGATAAAGCAGACCGTGAGGGGAATGCCCGGCTCACGTTGCTGGCGCAATGCATCAAAATGCGGGAAATCAATGCCGTTGGCGATGCACTCCGTACGTTCCGCCGGGGCACCATCCGCGATCTGGCGCTGCCGGTTCGCCTCGTAAAGCGACACTATTCTGGCGGCCTGGTGGTAGCACTCACGCCCCAGCACATCAAAGAAGCGCACCCACATCTGGCGGAAGTAGGCAATCTCGCTCTTGTCCCTTTCCATCACGCCGCGGTTGTCACTGATCCACTGCGCCTGGAAGAGATCGATCTTGCGTTCCTTCGTGTAAATGCCGTGCTCGGTCAGCAGCAGGGGCTTGCCTGTGCGCTGGTGCAGCAAGGCACCCAGATAGCCGGCGTAGCCGGTCGACACCGTGTGATAGGCGCCGACATCCGGAAAGCTCTCGGAAATCCGGATGAGCTGCCAGATCGGCGCATGCATGATGCGGACCGTCCAGAAATAGTCGACAAAAGAGGGGTCGGTACACCGCGAACGATACTGCTCGGTGATGTAGTTCCACGAGCTCTTGCTGTAGAGGAAATCCTCTTCCGTGTATTTTCCTTCGCGAAACGCCTTGACGATTTCCGGTGTCGGATTTTTCATGCAGGCGGAACTGGGTGCGCGAAAATATTCATGAAGCTCACGCATTTTGGCGGTGACTTTTTCGTCTCCGGTGCGGGGCTTTACCGGTGCATCACTGTCGGCATCGTGAAGGAAGTGCGCTTCGAGGTGTACCAGATTGTCCGGCAGCTCATAGCGCATCTCGCCATAATCCTTGCGCTGGCTGCCAAGAAAACACACGGCAAACGTGAATTGCGGAAAACCGCGAATGATCTGGTCAACCCAGCTTGAGACGCCGCCGCTGACGAAGGGAAAAGTGCCTTCCAGCAACAAGCCGATATCGGCCTTTTGTGCGTGGCGAATAATCATGCCTGCCCCCAGAAATCCGACACAAGTGCCATTTGCTGACTGCGGCTGTCACGCTGGATTTGCTGCATGTGCTGGCGTACTGCCGGGAAATCACGACGCAGGAAGGCCAGTTCGGCCAGATAGGACTCGACACGCACCAGGGGGAAATTCTTTTCCACGGCAACCTCAAACGCTTTGCGGGCACCCTCATAATCATGCTCGATCATGCACATGCGCCCGGCAATCACCCACAAGCCGGCATCGGCCTGGTGATGTGCCAGTGCCTTATCGACATGTTTTTTAACCTGCGCCAGCGCGTAATCCCGCATGTCGCCTTTCACGAGCCCCTGATAGACAAGCTCCCAGTACAACTCGGCAAGTTGTTTGCTGGCCGCATACTCGGCCTGTGCATCGCGTGCCGACTTGAGCGCTTCGCTGGCAATCTGGATGCGCTCGTTGAGCAGTTTTTCCTTGGCGTCGAGCATGCCGAATGCCAGTAACCGCAAATCGTCGGCAGGATCGGCCATCACGTCGCGCAGGATGTCCGAGGCATGGCGCCCGGGCACCTCCTGCAGTGTCAGCAGCGCTTTCATGCGCAAATCGAGCGGCACGGCGGCACTGCCCAACTGGTTGCGTACTTGCCCGATGCGCAGATGCCCGAGCCGTTGCGGACCATGTTGCACTTCGAAGCGAGGCGTTCTGACTTCACCAAAGTTGTTGTCGCTACGGCGCCCGGGCCACCACACGGCGGCAATAACGCCGGCAAAAAATCCGGCCAGACCGAACACCGGAATGAAGAAACTGATGCAGAAGAGCAACAGCAGCACCGGCAGGCGCGGCTGCCGGTAATGTAGCGGCAAGAAAAACCAGACAAACACTGCCGCCAGCGCACTGGCCATGGCATGCAATGCAAAAAACCTGTACAGCAGTGCCGTGTCCGCACTTTGCAACAACAGCAGCGCAATGGCCCCTGCTTCCGCCAGCAGGGCGCCCAGTGCCAGCTTGAGCTCAATGCCCATTGTCACACCTCGCCACCATTGTGCGCAGCAACTGCGCTGGCTCGGCACTGCCAATCAGCACGCTGGCCGGCATCACACCGGCACTGTTGAAATCGGCGAAGCCGAAGCTGTCGTGCAGCCATCCCTGGGTGCGCTGCAGATACCCCGCCATCGCCGATTCGCCATGCAGGGGCATGAGCGTCATCAGGATGCGTTTGCCGCCATGACTGAAATCCCAGATGTGGTCGAGCTGGCGCGACTGCCGCATGACCTCGATGGCAATTTCACTCTGGCTGGCGCCTGGGGCAATCACCAGTGCCGCCAGCATGGAATGGATACCGACATCGTGATGAATGCGATGCAGCCGTACCAGTTCTGCTGCAAACAGGATCGGGCACTCCGGTACCGCCGCATGCACCGTGCTGACGGCGTGCGAGTTGCCGACGCCATCGGCGTAATACCCGAGCAGCACCGTCAGAAACTGCAGGGTTTCTTCATTGAGCGACAGGAACGGTAAGCGCTCGACGGCGAGCAGGCCCAGCAATTGCTTGTCGCTGGTCATGACCGGGGCCACCACCAGATAACGGCTGCCCTCCCGTTGCAGGTCTTCTGTCTGCACATGGCACAGGAGCTTGTGCTCGAGGGCGTAGCGCACCAGGGGATCATTCGTCTCGAGCTTGCCCGCCTGGCCTGTGGTGGCAACCGGCTGGGTGTCCGGCTTGCCGTCCTGCAGGGCATACAGTCCGGCCTTCTCGATCTGGCAGGCCTGACTGACCAGGCGCAGCAACTCCCCCGACTCCGGCAACAGGGCCTCGGGCTTGCGCGCCGTCAGCCGGCGCATGCCCTGCAAGGCATCCCGCAGGGTCAGCGGTTTGACCAGCAGCTCGTGCTCCAGGCGGTCATGCGACAGGCGCAACAGGTAATGCCGCCGGGTCAGGGCGTCGAGGCGCTCGCCCAGATAGCCGTTGACGTCGGCAACACGGCGCAGGCGGGCACTCCAGACATCGGAGAATTCGCCGGCAATCAGTGTCATGACCAGGCCGCCGACAAAGTGGGTCAACGGGAACCGTCCGCCACCCACCCCCAGCAAGGGCAACACATACCAGCCCACTACCAGCAAGGCACTGGCACCGAAGGCGGCCGGCGTACCATAGCGCAGGGCCAGCACCAGCGGCACCAGCCACAACCACGGGTAGGGCTGCGTCAGCAGGAAGGGGTCATCCGGCTGGAACAGTGCGGCCACCAGCAGGCCGCCCAGGGTCAGGCCGATGATCTCGAAAATGCCGGCCCGGGAAAGTTGCTTGGGAGCAAACCAGGCGGCGAGTCGGGAGGACTGGTAGGCGCGCATGTTATTCCTGCTCAGTGTTTGGTGGAGGACAGGGCTTCGTCGATCAGGCGGCCAAGCAGCTTCTGGGCCACGGCGGCCACGGCTTCGCGACTCCAGCCGGTCCGCGCACCGCTACCGGTCCACAGCACCCGGCCCGTGGCAACATCCACAATGGTCAGGCTGAGGCCGGCTGCAGGCTCGCCATCGAGGCCCGTCTTGTAGCGCCATTCCTGCACCGAGCCATACACGGCATACCTGGCATTCTGGCTGCGCGCCCACGCGAGTGCCGCCTCCTGGGCGGCACGATCGGCCGGGGCCAGCAGGCCTTCATTGCCAGCGCCCGGATGCCGCTGCAGGTCATTGATGCCGCGCGCCTGCAACAGGCTGGCGGTCAGGGCGTCCAGACGGCCGCCGGCCTGGGCCGTTTCGGTATTGTTGACGGCCGGCAGCAGCACCCAGCGGGCACTCATGTCGAGCGGGGTTGCCGGTGCCGTTTCCAGGGTGGCGCAGGCGGCCAGCACCAGCGCAGGCAGCACCATCAGCAGGCGTTTCAGCAGTTTTCCGTAGTGCATTACATCCTCTCATGCAGGCATCAGGCCTGCGGTCAGTAGAAGAACAGGTAGTCCAGATTCAGGGTGAGTGTCGGTGTCGCATTGGCCTGGGCGCCGTCACTGCCCGCCACGAAGACACGCAGACGGTCACGGCCGGTAACCGGTCCGAGTACGCCAAGGCGCGCCTCATAACCCACATCAACGATGTCGTCATAGGTCACACCGGCCGAACCAAATGGTCGCCAGCGCCGCTGGTAGCCGTATTCGGCGGCCTCACCGAAGGCCACACCCACTCCCGCCAGCGTGAATTCGGCCGGCACGAAGAAGCCGGTATCCGCCGGCGCCCCCACCGGTAATACCGGCAGCAGGCTGGCGGGCAAGGTCAGCTCGGCTTGCGACTGCAACTGCACCACACGGGCATTCAGGGACAGATCCCCGGCAAGCTGGTAGCGCCAGCCAAGCGTGAACGTATCAGCCTCGCCAAGATCGCCATCCCCGGCCAGTGCCGCGAACAGGGCATGTTCAAGTTGCAGCTGCACACTGGCACGAGGGGTCAGCTGCCAGCTGGTACCGAGCTGCAGGTAATCCTTGTAGCCCCCCACGCGCAGACCGGCCGACTCGGTGGCGGGCTGCCGCAGGCCGGCTGCCGCATCGAGCTGCCAGGGCTGCCGGCTCCATTGCAGCTCGCCACGCAGACCAGTCGCATTCTTGTTACCAAGGCCTTCAAAGTAAGTAAGTGCCCCCTCCAGACGCAGGCGCTCACCCTGCCAGATCAAACCGGCCGCGCTCCAGAACTGCTGGTCTGCAGGCAGGCGAATCTGTTGGTCATCGCTGGACAGCTCCGCCGCCTCTTGCGCCAGGTGCAGGTGCACATGCTCGCTCAGGCCATGGATGAGCTCGAGGTTCAGGACATCACGCGTCAGGGAATCAAAATCCTCGTGACGAATACCGACACCGAGACGATTGCCATCGCGCCAGATGCGCTCCTGCAGATACTGCTGCGAAACATCGTCGAAGGGACGACTCTCGGCACTGTCGAAGGCGAGGCGGCTCGCCTGGTCCGTGCGCCCGAGGCGGATGGCCGCCACCGTGCGGTCATTGGCCGGCAGGCGCTCCGGCGATGCCAGCAAGGAGGCCATGGTTCCGGTGTCATCGATCAGCAGGGCCGTGCCCAGCTGTGACCACAATGGCATTGGCTGTCCGGAAGGCAGCTCAATACCGACTCGGGGTGGCTCGGAGTCACTGGCTTCGCCAGCCCAGGCTTCGACCAGTACGAGGTCACGCACGTAATCACGTACGTATCCGTCCTTGCCCTGCTCGCGCCGGATCAGGGCGCGCAAGGCGCGATGCCGCGCATCCACCGGCAACTGCGCGAGAGTCAGCCGGAACAGGGCATCGGCATATTCCTGCTGCAACTCGGGTGAGCGTGGTGCCGCCCCCAGCCGCCGTGACCACACCGAGCGCTCCAGCGCCAGCGCCTGTGCCGGATTTCCGGCCGCACGCAGGGTATCCGCCAGGGCGAGTGCACTGAGGTCATCACGCTTCAACTGGTAGTACTGCTGCAGCCAGGGCAGGGCCTGCCCGGGGTCATCCAGCCGGTTCCAGCCAGCGGCCCAGACCGGCCACAGCTCCGGCTGGCGCGCCGCCTGGTTGCGCCCCTCCTGCAGCATGCGGCGTAGCACGGCAGGCTCGCCATGACTGACCTGCCAGCTCATCCAGACCTGGCGCAGGTAAACATTCGTCGGGGCCAGCGCCAGGGCGGCATCCAGATCCCGGCGGGCGGCGTCGACACGGCCTTTGGCCATGTGCAGGTTGGCCCGTTGCTCGAGAAACCCGGCGTGCTGCTCCAGACGCGCCAGCTCCCCGGCCGACAGGGTGCCGAGGAAAGCCTCGGCAGGCGCCCAGGCCTGCACCCGCGACCATTGGTAGAGCGCCCCTTCTGCCGCTTCCGGCCTGTGCTCGGCCTGCCATGCCTGCACCTGCAGACGCGCCGCCGCCAGCGGGTCCTTTTCCTGGAGCAGGTCGGCCTGATTGATGAGATCGGCGCCGGTGGCCTTGCCACTGGCCTGAATGCGCTGATAGGCCTGCAGGGCGGCCGGCTGATTGCCCGCCATCATGGCGACCTCGGCCCGCAGCTGCCAGAATCGCTGGGCACCAGCTGGCATGCTGGCGGCCGCCGCCCCGAGCAGGGCATCAGCCTGCGCCACCTGGCCGCGCTGCAGCAGCAGATCGGCGGCCCTGAGCACCCAGGCTTCGCCGGGACCAAAGCGCCGGTTGAGTTCGGTCAGCGCGGCGACGGCAGCCTCGTCCTGTCCAGTGCGCTCGGCCAGATCGGCCTCGGCCTCGAGCACCGCACGGCTTTGCGGCTGACGCTTCAACACGGCAAGCGCTTCGTCCGGCCGCCCGGCCTGCTCATAGGCCGCTACCAGTGCCTGAAGTGCCTTGGCATTGCCAGGCTGGCGTTGCAGCTCATGCTGCCAGAACGCAAGCGCGGCCTCGGTGTCGGCCAGAGCGGGGGCAATCCGCCCCACTTCACGCCAGGCGGCGGCATCCCCGGTCTGGCGGGCGATGGCCAGCCAGTTGGCCAGTGCCACTTCAGGCCGGTTCAGCCATTGCGCAACCGTGGCGAGGCGACGGCGCCACTCCATGTCGCGCGGCCGCTCGCGTACCGCACGCTCCGCCACACGATAGGCTGCCGCCTGGTTACCGCTGGCCAGATAGACATCGTAGCCAAGCTTATAGCGCTCCTGATTGAACGCGGCCGCCGGTTCATTGGCCAGATCCAGCGGAGAGGATGATGGCGCCGCCAGCGCCACGCTGCTGCAAAGTGCCATCACGACCAGACTGCACTTCATGGTTGACTCTCCTCGGCGGCACGGGTCTGCGCGGTTTGCTGTTGCAGCAACCGCGCCACGTAATATTCTGCCCGGTCCATGCGATTGGCCTGCGTCATCAGCCCGACCAGAAACTCGAGGGTGACGGGATCACGCTCGAGTGCGGCCCCGTGCACACGCGCCGCCTCCGGCACCTCCGCCATGAGGTTTCCTGCCTGCAGGACGCGCAAGCCGGCAATAAAGTTCTCGCGCTTGCCGGTCGTGGTCTGCGCCTGTGCCATGCTGTCAAAATAAAGTGTCGCCAGCTGGCGGGGGTCGTCCTCGACCTGCGCCAGGGCCGTCACCTGCTCCCGTGCCTGTGCCGCCATCTGCGGGTATTTCTCCAGCAGACACTGCATGAACGGCCTGGCCTCTTCCGTCGCTCCCGCGCTCTGTGCCTCCCGCATGAAGAGCCTGAGGCTGTCTTCATCCCAGTCATGGGATGCCAGCACGGCCAGATGTTGCCGCACCCGCTGCTGTGCCACTGCGAAGTCCGGCTGGCCGACGGGAATCTGCCACATTTCCTGGACCAGCAGATCCAGCTGCTGGATCTGCGCCTCGCGGTAGAACGTCCCGAGGGTCGCCTCGTTCTTGCTCAGCAGCGGTTGCAGCAGCCGGGCCGCTTCGGGCAGCTCGCCGCGTGCCAGCAGGCGCCTGGCCACCAGCAGGCGCAAGGCATGATCCTCGGGCATGGCACGCAACCAGGCCTGAAGATAGGCGAGGGACAGGGGGTCGGCCTGAACGGTGGCCTGGATGCGTCGCTCCAGACCCTGTCCCGGGTAAACCGCCCACAAGGCGAACATCACCACCAGACCAAATCCGAGGATCTGGCCCGGTAGCATGAAACGCCGGCGCTCAGGCGCCGCAATCGAGCTTAAACGCCGACTCTGCATGATGCTCCAGACGATAATGGTCAAGGCCTGCGGCCTGATGATGGGGATGCAGGACCCGGTTGCCTGCGGTCAGTCGACAGCCCCGGGCATTAGCCAGGGCAAACGCCAGCGGCACATGGCCGTCCAGCCCGAAATACAGATTGCCGTCCCGCCGCTCGAAGCCTGACAGACGTGCATTGGCCTCAGCCAGAAAGGCCTGTGTCCGGGCCGGCGCGGCCAGGCTCAGCTCGGCTGCCGCACCGCTCAGATGCAGATAGCTTCCTTCCGGTGCCGCACTCATGCCCGCCACGCCCGGACTGGCCGCCCAGTCCGGGGCACCCGGCACGCCACCAGGGATGCGCAAGGTGCGCAGTTCGCCCGCGCCACGCACCCGGAAGCCTTCGGGCGTGCGTGCAATCACCATGCTGTTGAAGTCCAGTACCTTGCGGATGTAGTCGGCGGCAAACACCGGGTGCAGGCTCTGTTGCGCCACCCATGCATAGACACGATGCAAGGCATTCAGTGACGCCGGCTTGCTGCCCGAATACACGTGGTAGTAAAGATCGACCGGCTTGAAGCGATACGGGCGATCCGTCAGCTCAAAAGTCTCAATCACGCGATCAAAACCGTAGAACGGACCCGTCCAGTTGTTGGTGTAGACATTTTCATTCTGGTTCGGGGCGAAAACCTGGAAGTGGCCGTTGCGCTGCAACCCCAGTCCGGCAATCCGTGTCCACGTATTGCGGCTGCGGGTGATGGTGGTTTCACCGCCGTTCATGTTGAGCAGGCCGGCCTTGGCGGCCTCGTCCAGCGCCGCGGCCGTCGCCACACAATTCCCGGTCCAGAACACGGCCTGCGTGCGCTTGCCCGCCGGCAACAAGTGCTGGTTGATATACGCCGCAGAACCACTGATTTCACGTGCCATGTCAAAGCGGTATTCCGGAATCGCCAGGTGATAGCCCTCCTCTGTGGCGGCCTCGGCCTGTCGCCAGAAGAAGGGATGCGAATAGGTATGGGTGGCCGCTGCCACCCAGGGCAGGGCATACATGTCGCGCGCTGCCTTTTCCAGCCGTGGCGAGAGCTGGGGGTACAACCCGGTCGGCCCCACCTCACCTTCAATGACCGACAGTGTCACCGGCCACGGGTAGCGCCTGAGCACTTCGTCACGCAACACTTCACTGGCCAGGCGGAAGCCGCCACCTTCGTACTGGCTGGCAAAACCGTCACCATCAATGTGCGAGAAAAACAGGCGGCGGCCATTCTCGGTCGTCACATCCGGCACCGGCACAGTGGCATCCCGACGCAGGGCCGCACGCAGGAAGGCCACCGGATTCACGTGCCAGCGTTCGCCCTGGTTGCCGCCAGGGAGCAATTCCACCGTATAAGGAGCCAGCACATACCCGCCCCATGGCATCAGCGCGGCAGGGTGCCATTGCTCACCCGTGGCTGACTGCAAGCCGAGCAGCGGCGAGCCCTCTCCCGCCAGCCTCACCGCGGGCAATCCGTTGGCACGGGGCCGCAGGGGCAGCTCGAAACCCATCATGGGTGACTGGGTGTAGATGCGCAGATTCGCATCCGGCAACACCGAGGGTCGGACAATACCGAACCGGAGCAAGGCAGCGGCGTCCCTGTCAATGCCAAAGCTGCCGAAGACTGCCAGCGGCAGCCCCTTGTCCGTCTGTGTTTGTAGCCACTGCGGCCAGGCCGTGCCTTCCAGCACCCCGGGGTCGCGTAACCAGCTGACAATGCCGGCATACCGTCCCGCCAGTTCCATGACCGGCGGCGCCGAGGTGATCGCCTGATACTCGATGACCAGGCCGAGATAAGCCAGCGGCATGGCCAGCAGGCGCTGCACTTCGGAAACGTACACATCCTCGCTTTCTGCCGGGTTGTACAGCACCAGCACCTTGCGGGGCAGCACCTCGATCGCACCAACACCCAGAGTATCCAGCGCCGGGGTCGCCACCCAGGGAATCATGCCCAGGGCACGGATTTTTTCGGCGGTCTGGCGGGCCAGCTGGCGCTGGTCCGGGGCCACATAATCAATGGCCAGCACCGGCAACCGATACCGTTCACGCACCTCCTGCAGGCGCGCAAGCAGCCATTGCCGGTCAGCATCGCTCACCGGGGTCACCGCTCCGCGGGCCGGGTCATGGCCCTGGAAAACCGATTCAGCGGCCACCATCCAGGCAAGATCGTGCACGTCCGGCAGGATTTCAAACCCCCGGTTGAAAATGAGGCGAGCCTCTGGAAAGCGGGTCTTGATGGCACGAATGGCAGCAATCATGCCGGCTTGCTGACGGGCCTTTTGCTCAGGGGTGCGGGCCAGGTGCTGCCAGGAATCGAGGGTGTCGAGAAAGAAGCCGCGATAACCCTGCTCCCACAACGGCGCAATCACACGGTCGGTCAGGAAGGCCGGCCACCCTGCGGCGGACTGGTCAATGATGCGGGAGCCCCACGCCGGATTTTCCTGCTTGCGCCAGGCCGCAGGCACGGCATCAAACCAGGACCGGGTCGGGTGCACTTCGCCCACGCTGACATAGGCAAATACCTGGCTGTCGGCGTGCTGGTGCGGACGGGGATCGAGGCCGGCATGGCCGGGATCGACCACCACCACATCAAAGGCACGCAACTCGTTCCACGGCGGGTTGGCGCCATAAAAAAGCGCCACGGCCGGATCCGCTGCAAGGGCCGCCGTCGCCAGTGACAGAAGAAAGAGAACAGCGCTCGTCAGCCGCACACCTGCATTCGAAAGAACATTGCTGCAGTGTCGCATCGGAAAAGTCTGTCCTTGTTTAAAGCCTGTTTTTTGATTCTAAGCCGATGCTTGATCAAGTCCACATTAGTGTGATGGATTTCACATCCATTTCAATCGAACACGCAACTTTATTGACATTCATCAGTTTCCGCAGGCCGCCCAAACACTCTCCGACAGAGTGTCAGGCCGCCACTTCGCGCGCATGTGTCTTGCGACGTCCCGGCCGCAGATACGGAGAAATGCCCATGAACCACATGAGCAACGTGAAGTCGCCGGTAACCTTGACCTCGCCACTCTGCATGGCCGTCATGAACGTGTTCTGGTCGGCGGCGGTGAGCAGGGCAAACCCGGCCTCATCGCTGGCAAAATGCAGCGTCATGTTGGGCGTGGCATGCGCGGCATTGCCGGTGACCACGCGATTGTGGTGAATGCGGAAATAGCGGTGGGTTCCCTCTTCCGAAGAGAACTGGATGGTGAAATCGCGTCCGTGCAGTTTGGCAATGAATTCCGGATGGGTTCTGGCCAGCAGCTCCATGCGCCGTGCCAGGTACCACAGGAGCATCTTGAACTTCATGGACGACCCCCTTTCTGCCCGCCATTTGCCTTGATGGCCGTCATGGCTGGCGCGGTTGATTTCTGAGTGGCGTCGACAAGCGCCTGCTTCGAGTTATAGCGACTGATGGCCAGACTGCACAAGAATATTGTCTGACAGCCGACCGGGGGCTCGACGTAACAACACGCGGGGCCGCCGAATGGCAGCCCCGCGAAGGGGAGCTGGCTCAGGCCAGAATTGCCGGCAGCAGTTTGGTGAGCTCGGTTTTCTCGGCCGGGTTGGCGGCACGGGCACCCGTCAATGCAAAACCCAGCACCGTACCGTCCGGCGCCTTGAAAACGGCCTTGACGTCGTTGCCTTCAGCCTCGATTTCCCAGGCCCCCTCGGTACCCGGAGCCACGGGTGACACGATCACCGGGCAAGCCGGTGTCTTGATCTGCACCGGCATGGCCGGGTACTGCACGGCCGTATCGGTACCGGTCAGCGTCTTCGCCAGGGCGCGGGCGGCAGCCATCAGCGGCAACACATACAGCAGCACCTTGCCGTCCACTTCGGCACAATCACCCAGCGCATAAATCGAGGCATCACTGCTGCGCAGGTACCGGTCCACCTTCACGCCACGTCCCACTTCAAGACCGGCTTCCTGGGCCAGACTCACGCGCGGCCGCAGGCCGATGGCGGAAAGCACCAGATCACCGTGGAGGCGCTCACCATTGCTGAGCTCCACATCTACGCCATCACCATTCGTCCACACGCCCTTCACGCTGTGGCCGAAATGGAATGTTACGCCGAGGCCTTCCAGGCCATTGGCCACGGCTGCCGACGCCCGCTCCGGCAGCAGGGAAGGCAGCACACGCCCCACCGGCTCCACCACGTCGACCTGATAGCCGCCATTGGAGAGATCATTGGCAAACTCACAGCCGATCAACCCGCCACCGATGATGACAACCTTTTTCTTGCCGCTGGCCGCGGCGCGGAAACGGGCGTAGTCATCGAGATCATTGACCGCCAGCACGCGCGCGCCGCCATCGCCACCCAGATCCGGACGGAACACATCCGCGCCCAGCGCCAGCACCAGCGCTTCGTAGGCAATGACTTCTCCTTCGACCTGGATGGTTTTCGCGACACGATCAATCGCGTTCACGCGCACGCTGGTCCGCACCTCGGCCTTCAGCGATTCGCGCATCTGCTCGACACTCGCCATGGCAAGGCCATCGGCATCCTTGTTCTTGGTGTAGCCGGTGGAGAGCATGGGCTTGGAGTAGCTGCGCCCGTCATCGCTGGTCAGCAGCAGCAGCGGACGCCCGGCATCCAGCTTGCGGATTTCCTTGGCGAGGTTGTAGCCGGCCAGACCGGTACCAATGATGACAATGGGGTTCATGCGGGGATCTCTGGAAGTAGGGATTCAACAAAAAGGGCGCAGGAACCCGCAGTTTACGTAGCGTAAATGAGGATTTACTGCGCCCTTTTTTTAACGGAGCCAACCGGTTCGCCATGCGTCCCGATTACATTTCCACCATTTCGAAGTCTTCTTTACCGACGCCACAGTCCGGGCAAACCCAGTCCGCAGGCACATCGTCCCACTTGGTTCCGGCGGGAACACCATCCCAGGGCATGCCTACGGCTTCGTCATAGATAAAACCGCATACAACGCACTGCCACTTCTTCATGGTCAACCTCAAGAATGATTCGGATTCGGGTATAAACCGCGCGCTATCGCCAGAACGGTCGCTCAGGGATGACAGCGGTCACTGTCATGGTCGCGCAGTGTGCCATTGCGGCCGCCGCTTTGCCACCCGTAAGCCATCGTCAAACGCCGGATAACTTGCCTTTGACGCCGCCTCTGGGCATCCTGCCGCGACGTTTGCGAGTCTGCCCATGCCCGTCTGGAATCCCCCCGCCCGCTGGTTACCTCCCGCCCGACACTGGTGCCTGCACCCGCCTGCGTGCGTAGCCAGCTGGCTGCGG
>CAYGBB010000012.1:0-16556 GCA_964347985.1 uncultured Moraxellaceae bacterium | reverse complement strand
GCAGACCCTGCTGGAAGACATCCTTGGTCGTATCCGCGACCCGGCACTCACCTGAGCGCCAGCACATCGGGGCACCATGCCGGCAGTGAAGCTGCTTCTCACCCCGGCCGCCCCCCGATACACTTGGTGGTCCCGAATCTGATTCACTGCCATGCCAGCTGTCATTCCTGCCGATTCTGTCGGCCTTGTCACGCCCCTGACGGTGCACGTCGATGTGCCGTTAACGCTTGAGTGCAAGCGCGTCCTGCCCGCGTACGATCTCATCTATGAAACCTACGGCGTGCTCAACGACATGCACGATAACGCCGTGCTGATCTGCCATGCCTTGTCCGGGCATCATCATGCCGCCGGTTATCACGGCATGGATGACAGCAAGCCTGGCTGGTGGGACGAGTGCATTGGTCCCGGCAAGATTATTGATACCAACAAGTTCTTTGTGGTGGCGCTCAATAACCTGGGTGGCTGTCACGGCACGACCGGCCCGTCGTCCATTAATCCCGAGACAGGCAAGAACTGGGGCCCGGATTTTCCGCTGGTCACCGTGAAGGACTGGGTGCAGGTGCAGGCACGCCTCGCGGACTATCTCGATATCGAACAGTGGGCGGCGGTGGTGGGGGGGTCACTGGGCGGCATGCAGGTGCTGCAATGGTCGGTGGATTATCCGGATCGTCTGCGCCATGCCGTGGTGATTGCGAGCGCCCCCAAGCTGTCGGCACAGAATATTGCATTTAACGAGGTCGCCCGGCAGTCCATTCTCACCGATCCGGATTTCCATGGCGGCCGTTTTTACCAGCATGACACCTATCCGCGGCGCGGCCTGATCCTGGCGCGCATGGTGGGTCACATCACGTATCTGTCTGACGAGGCGATGAAGCAGAAATTCGGACGCGATTTGCGTTCCGGCCAGTTCATGTACGGCTTTGATGTCGAGTTTCAGGTGGAGTCCTATCTGCGTCACCAGGGCGAAACCTTTTCGCGCAATTTCGACGCCAACACCTATCTGCTCATGACCAAGGCGCTGGATTATTTTGATCCGGCGCGCGAGTACGACAATGATCTGGCCAAGACACTGACCCGGGCGAAATGTCGCTTTCTGGTAGTGTCCTTCACTACCGACTGGCGTTTTTCGCCTGAGCGCTCACGTGAAATCGTCGACGCCCTGATCCACGAAGGCAAGGATGTCTGTTACGCCGAGATTGATGCGCCGCAAGGACATGACTCTTTCCTGCTGCCGATTCCGCGCTATGTCGCCGTATTTGGCTCTTACATGAAACATATCAGCGTGGGTGGTCATCATGCGTCTTGATCTCGCCCTGGCAGAGAAATGGGTGGCCCCGGGTTCACGGGTGCTCGATCTGGGCTGTGGCGATGGCGAGTTGCTGGCGCATCTGCGTGACAATTTCGCGGTGCGCGGCTACGGCGTGGAAATTGATGCGGACCGCATTACCGCCTGCGTCGGCCGCGGCATCAATGTCATCGAGCAGAACCTCAATGTCGGCCTTGGCAATTTGCGCGATGCCAGTTTCGATACCGTGATCATGACCCAGGCACTGCAGGCGGTGGAGCAGCCGGACGTCCTGCTGGAAGACATGTTGCGTGTCGGACGCGAGGTGATCATCACCTTCCCGAATTTTGCGCACTGGGTCACGCGGTTCTACCTGACGTTCAAGGGCATGATGCCGGTGTCGGAGGCGTTGCCTTATACCTGGTACAACACACCGAACATCCATCTCTGCACCTTCAATGATTTTGATGCACTGTGCCGTCAGAAGAATATCCGTGTGCTCGACCGCATCGCCGTGGATGGTGGCCAGCAGGGCAGTGTGCTCGCCCGGCTGTTTCCCAACCTGTTCGGCGAAGTCGCCATCTATCGTTTGACGCGTTGAGCCGTCCGGAAGCTGTCATGCAGAAAATTGTTCTGGCCACCGGCAATGCCGGCAAGCTGAAGGAATTGCGCGCACTGCTCGCGGACCAGCCCTTTGACATCGTGTCGCAGAAGGATCTCGGCATCAGTGATGCCGATGAAACCGGCCTCAGCTTTGTCGAGAATGCCATTCTCAAGGCACGTCATGCGTCGCGCATTAGCGGCATGCCCGCGCTGGCGGACGATTCCGGCCTGTGTGTGGATGTGCTGGGCGGTGCGCCCGGTATTTATTCCGCGCGCTATGCCGGCCCCGGTGCCAGTGATGCCGATAACAATCGCAAGTTGCTGGAGACCTTGTTGCCCTTGCGCGCACAGTCACCACTGACGGCACGGTTTGTTTGCGTGCTGGTGCTGGTACGGCATGCGGATGATCCCTTGCCGCTGATCTGCCAGGGCGAATGGGAGGGCGAGATCCTCGCCCAGCCACGCGGCGAGCAGGGTTTCGGTTACGACCCCTTGTTCTTCGTGCCCTCTGACAACATGAGTAGCGCCGAACTGCCCCGGGAGCGCAAGAATGCGCTCAGTCATCGCGGCCAGGCCCTGCAGCAACTCAAGGCAAAAGCGGGCGCGTTTCTGTAGTTATTGCCGGGCGAGTTCCAGGATGGTTGCCCATTCGGCGGCTGATACCGGCATCACCGACAGGCGCGAGCCTTTTTGTACCAGCGCCAGTCCGGCCAGTGCCGGCACCGCTTTCAGTTCGGTCAGCGTCAGCACGCGCGCAAATTTTTCCGTGAAGCACACATCCACACTGTCCCAGCGCGGCTTGTCGGCGGCCGCTTTCGGATCGTAATAAGGATGCTCCGGATTGAACTGCGTCGGGTCCGGAAAGGCCGTACGGGCAATCGTCATCCGTCCGACAATGCCGGGTTCGGCGCAGCTCGAGTGGTAGAATAACGCCTCGTCACCCGTCTGCATGGCCCGCAGGAAATTGCGTGCCTGGTAGTTGCGCACACCGTCCCACAACGCGGTGCCGCGCTGCTGCAGATCATCAATGGAAAATACCGACGGTTCCGATTTCAATAGCCAGGTCGCCATGGCGTCCTCCTTGCCGCATACAAGCCAATGATATTGCCATGATCGCATTGCCGCCGCTCGCGCTTTACATTCACGTGCCCTGGTGCGTGCGCAAATGCCCGTATTGTGATTTCAATTCGCATGAGGCCGGGCCGGTCTTGCCAGAGGCCGAGTATGTGCAGGCGCTGTTGCAGGATGCACGGCAGCAGCTTGGCGGTGTGCAGGGTCGGCCCATTACGTCGGTTTTCATTGGTGGCGGCACGCCCTCGCTGTTTTCACCGGCGGCCTACCAGACACTGTTTGACCGGCTGCGCGACATGATGGACTTTGCGCCCGATGTCGAAATCACGCTTGAGGCGAATCCCGGCACGGTCGAGCAGGCGCGCTTCAACGGCTATCGCGCGGCGGGCATCAACCGGCTGTCGATCGGCGTGCAGAGTTTTGATCCGGCGCAGCTGCTAAAACTCGGCCGTATTCACGGTCGCGACGAAGCGGTGCGTGCCGCCGAAGCGGCGCGTGCCGCCGGCTTTACCAATTTCAATCTCGATCTCATGCATGGCCTGCCCGGGCAAACCGTCGCGATGGCGCTCGATGATCTGGACCAGGCGATTGCGCTCGCGCCCACGCACCTGTCCTGGTACCAGCTCACCATTGAAGCCAATACCGTGTTCTATCGCGACCGTCCTGTGTTGCCCGAGGACGATACCCTGTGGGCCATCCAGGAGGCCGGGCAGGCGCGACTGGCAGCGGCAGGGTATGAGCAGTATGAAGTGTCGGCCTATGCGCAGCCGGGTCATCAGTGCCGCCACAATCGCCTGTACTGGGAATTTGGCGACTATCTGGCGATTGGTGCGGGCGCCCATGGAAAAATCACGTATGCAGAGGGCGGGCATGCCGGCATCTGGCGTCACGCCCGTACCCGCTTGCCACGCGATTATCTGGCGGGTGCCGGTGCGGGCCGCTTTGGCCCGGAAGCAACCCGCGTCGCGGAGGATGAGCTGCCGTTCGAATTCATGCTGAATGTCTTGCGCTTGCGCGAAGGCATCGCTGCAGCGCAGTTTCCGGCGCGTACCGGTCTTGCGCTGGAAACGATGGCGCCGGTGCTGGCCGATTTGCGGCGTCGTGAATTGCTGGTGGCGGATGCAAGCCGGCTGCAGTGTACGCCCACCGGATTTAATTATCTGAATCAGGTGCTCAACGCGTTTCTGGCGTAATCAGCACTTGCGGTAAATCAGGTCCCACACACCGTGACCGGCCTTGTGGCCGCGGATTTCAAACTTGGTCAGCGGGCGGAAGTCCGGGCGCGGGTGGTAGTTGCCCTTGCCGGCAACATTCTCGTAGCCCGGCGCCGTTTCCATGTGCTCCAGCATCCATTCGGCATAGTTCTGCCAGTCGGTGGCCATGTGGAAAATACCGCCGGTTTTCAGCTTGCGGCGAATGAGTTCCGCATTGGCATGGTTCACGAAGCGGCGCTTGTAATGGCGCGCCTTCTGCCACGGGTCCGGAAAGAACAGCTGGAAGGTGTCGATGCTGCCATCGGCAAAACGCATCTCCAGCAGTTCCAGTGCATCCTCGTCCAGGATGCGCACATTGGTGATGTTCTGCGTGCCGAGTTCAAAGCAGAGTTGTGCCACACCGGGTTCGTGGATTTCGATGCCGATGAAGTCGCGCTCCGGTGCGGCCTTCGCCATTTCCGCCAGCGTGTAACCCATGCCGAAGCCGACTTCCACGGTCAGTGGCGCATCGCGACCAAACACGTCTTTGGCGACAAAGGGCTCGCGCGAGCGCGGCAGCAGGAACTTCGGCGCAAACTCTGCCATGCCCTGTTTCTGCGAGGCGGTGAACGGCGAGGACCGGCGCATGAAGGTCTGGATGCGACGCATCACTTTTTCGCCAGTGGAGGGGGTGGTCGGTTCTGGCTTCACATGGCTATCGGTCACGGTGGCGTCCGGCAAAAAATGAAAAACGGAATATCGCGCGGCTAATCGCGCGATATCGGATCGGCTTAGAAAAACTTGCCGGTGATCGGGCTGGAGGCAGCGCCGTACAGCTTCTTTTCCATGCGGCCGGCCAGAAAAGCTTCGCGGCCGGCCTCGATGGCCTTCTTCATGGCCGACGCCATCAGCACCGGGTTGTTTGCTTTCGCGATGGCGGTGTTCATCAGCACGCCGTCGCAGCCCAGCTCCATGGCATAGGCGGCATCGGAGGCGGTGCCAACCCCGGCATCCACCAGCACCGGCACTTTTGCCTGGTCGAGGATGATGCGCAGGTTGTAGGGATTGACGATGCCGAGGCCGGAACCGATCAGCGAGCCCAGCGGCATCACCGCCACACAGCCGATCTCTTCGAGTTGCCTGGCGATGATCGGGTCATCCGAGGTGTAGACCATCACGTCAAAGCCGTCCTTCACCAGCACTTCGGCGGCCTTCAATGTTTCGACCACATTCGGGTAGAGGGTGTGGTCATTGGCCAGCACTTCCAGCTTCACCAGCTTGTGACCGTCCAGCAGTTCGCGGGCCAGACGGCAGGTGCGCACGGCATCGTCGGCGGTGTGACAGCCGGCCGTGTTCGGCAGGATGGTGTACTTGTCCGGCGACAGCACGTCCAGCAGGTTGGGCTCACCGGCGTTCTGGCCGATGTTGGTACGGCGGATGGCCACGGTGACGATTTCTGCCCCGGAGGCCTCGATGGCAGCACGGGTCTCGTCGAAATCCTTGTACTTGCCGGTGCCTACCAGCAAACGCGATGAGTAGGTCTTGCCGGCAATCGTGAGGGTATCTGTCATGTTCATTCACTGTTTCGCCGCGAGGAAAAATGCAGTGCCTGTTCTGGTGAGAAAAGAGTATGTGCTGCCGTGAATCTGCCGTTACCCGGTCGGGCCTTAGCCGCCGCCAATGGCCTGCACGATTTCCACACGATCATTGGCGTGCAGGATGATCGATACATGCTGGCTGCGCGGTGCAATCTCGCCATTGATCTCGACCGCAATGCGTTTGCCGGCGAGGTCGAGGGTTGTCACCAGCGCGGCCAGGGTCATGGCATCAGGGCATTCATGGGGCTCGCCATTCAGATGGATCTGCATGTCGTTATCCCAGCTTTACCGTGGCCCAGGCCAAAGTGGCCCAGCCGGCCATCATCAGCAGGCCGCCAATCGGCGTGATGGCACCGAACCAGCGCGGCGCCCCCAGCGTCATCGCATAGAGCGTGCCGCAAAAAATCACGATGCCGGCCTGCAGCAGCCAGCCGGCGGTGCGGCCACCATTCAGTGCGGGCTGGTTGAGCAACAGCAGGCCGATGCCGAACAGGCCCAGCGCATGCCAGAAATGGTATTGCACGGCCGTGTGCCACCACGCCAGCTGCTCGGCGCTGACACGTGCCTTCAGGCCGTGGGCACCAAAGGCGCCGAGGGTAACGGCCAGCAGCAGGTTGAGGCTGGCGATGGAAATGAAATTGGGCATCACGGGTGTCCCCTCCACTGTCCGGGTGAGGGCAGTGAAGGTCAGCGGAAGACAAATAAAAACGCCGCGTCGGGCGCGGCGTTAGTGTAACGGGCAATGGCGAACAAGTCAGGCCGTCAGCGTTGCCTTGATCTTTTCCATCGCATTCTTTTCCAGCTGGCGGATACGTTCGGCGGACACCCCGTACTCGGCAGCCAGTTCATGCAGCGTGGCCTTGTCTTCGGCCAGCCAGCGCCGGGCCAGAATGGCCTGGCTGCGGGCGTCGAGCTTGCCCATCGCGGCCATCAGGCGCTCGGTGGAGTCGGCTTCCCAGTCTGCTTCTTCCAGCTGTACGGCCGGGTCGTAGCGGTTGTCTTCCAGGTAGTAGGCAGGCGCCTGACCGGCACGGTCTTCGTCCTCGTCCGGTGCGGCATCGAAGGAGGCATCGAAGGAGTACAGGCGTCCCTCCATCTCGATGACCTGCTCCGGCGTCACGTTCAGGTCGCTGGCAATGCGTTCGGCCTCGGCCACGCTCAGGCGGCCGGAGCCCTTCTTCTTGCTGCGCAGGTTGAAGAACAGCTTGCGCTGCGCCTTGGTGGTGGCGACCTTGACGATGCGCCAGTTGCGGATCACGTATTCGTGAATTTCGGACTTGATCCAGTGCACGGCAAACGACACCAGACGCACGCCCATGCCCGGATCAAAGCGCTTCACGGCCTTCATCAGGCCGACATTGCCTTCCTGGATCAGGTCGGCCTGGGGCAGGCCGTAACCGGCATAGCTCTTGGCGATGTGCACGACAAAACGCAGGTGCGACAGCACCAGCTGGCGGGCGGCATCCACGTCTTCTTCATTGAAGTAACGCTCAGCGAGGACGCGCTCTTCATCGGCCGTCAGCACGGGAATGCCGTGGACGGTGGTCATGTAGGCGCCGAGGTTGGCTCCGGGAACCGACAACACAACCGGCACTAGTGCTTGGCGGGTCGACATCGTGGGTAATACTCCATCAGGCTTCATGTTCATTCTTCAATACTAGCATTCACCGGGGGGGAGGGCTAAAGCCCGGGTGCCGCCGGATCTGATGCGGTTTTGTAACGTCAGCGCATGGCACGGAGCAGCTGGGTGACGGCGACCCAGGCTCCGGTGAGGCCCAGCAGGGCGCTGCCGATCAGCAGGCCGAGAACGGTCCCGACTCCCGGGCCTTGCAGGGCGAACGTACTCTGGTAGAGGCCGGCCAGCTCCTGCGTGGGTGCCTGCAACCACCAGAACACCACCCCGACCACCAGTGCGGCCAGCAGCCCTCCCGCCAGCCCTGTCCACAGGCCGGAATACAGGAAGGGGCGGCGTACAAAGGCATTGGTCGCGCCCAGCAGGCTCAGCACCCGCACTTCATCGCGCCGGGACTCAAAGCCAAGGCGGATGGTGTTGCCGACCACCAGCAGTACGGTGGCGCCCAGCGCCAGACCAAGGGCCAGCAGCAGGCGCTCGCCAAGCTCCAGCAGGGCATTCAGGCGCTGTACCCAGGCCATGTCGATATCGGCACCCTCCACTTCCGGCAGGGCGGCAAGGGCGTCACGCAGGCCGCTGACGGCCCGGGTGTCGACATCCGACGGCCAGACCACGATAACCGGGGGCAGCGGGTTTTCTTCGAGCAGGTTCAGGGTGTCGCCATAGCCGGAGAGGTCACGAAACTCCTCCAGTGCCTGGGTTGGAGTAATCAGGCGGGCACGGGCAATATCCCGGCGGCTTTCCAGGCGCCGGTACAGGTCCTGCTGGGCCGGCAGGGCCAGGTCCTGGCGCAGGTACAGCGAGATCTGCGCCTGTCCGTCCCAGCGCGCGACCAGATGGCGGGCATTGTCGAGCAGCAGGGAGAAGCTGGTCGGCAGGGCCAGGGCCAGCGCCACAACCAGCATGGTCAGGAGGCTGGCGACCGGGGTGGCCAGCAGCCGTTTCAGGCTGGCCTGCGCTTCCCGGGCATGATGGGCGCGCCAGTGCGCGAGCATGGTCGATGTGCTCTGACGGGGTTTCTGTGCGCCGGTACTCATGACGCTCCCTCCATCAGATTGCTGCCGCCCATCACGTTGCTGTCGCGCACCAGCTGGCCATCGCGCAGGGTCAGCAGGCGATGACGGTAACGGGCAATCAGGGGCAGGTCATGGGTGGCAATGAGAATGCTCACGCCGACCGACGACAGCTCCTCGAAAATGTTCATCACGCTGGCCGCCAGATCCGGATCAAGGTTGCCGGTCGGCTCATCGGCCAGCAGCAAGGACGGCTTGCTCACCACGGCACGGGCGATGCCCACGCGCTGCTGTTCACCGCCGGACAGTGTCTCGGGTGAGGCTTTCGCCCGATGCGCCAGTCCGACCAGATCCAGGGCGGCATGAACGCGGCGGGGAATGTCACGGCTATCCAGCCCGTTGATGATCAGCGGCAGGGCGACATTGTCATAAACACTGCGGTCATCGAGCAGGTTGTG
The DNA here is from genome assembly GCA_964347985.1 of uncultured Moraxellaceae bacterium. Classification (GTDB taxonomy): domain Bacteria; phylum Pseudomonadota; class Gammaproteobacteria; order Pseudomonadales; family Moraxellaceae; genus UBA2031. The sequence continues at coordinate 7,702 of CAYGBB010000012.1, read as the reverse complement.
ATCCTGAAAGACCATGCCGATCTGGCGGCGGGCATGGGCAATGCCGCGGCCCTTGAGCAGCGCCACATCCTGTCCGTTCACTTCCACGCGGCCACGGCTGGCGCGTTCGGTCAGCAGGATCAGTTTGAGCAGGGTGGATTTGCCGGCGCCCGAGTGCCCGGTCAGGAACGCCATTTCGCCACTGCCAAGGGCAAAGCTGACATTCTTCAGCGCCTCGAAGCCGGAGGGATAGGTCTTGCTGACATCGTCAAAAACAATCATGCGCGTTTAATACTCGTCAAAATCAGTGCTCGTCATCAAGTCAGTGTGCGTCATCAAAAAGCGCAGACACAAAATCCTTTGCCTCGAAAGGGCGCAGGTCGTCGATTTTTTCGCCCACGCCAATAAAGCGGATGGGCACATTGGTGCGGCTGGCGATATTGAACAGCACGCCACCCTTGGCGGTCCCGTCGAGTTTGGTAACCGTGAGACCGGTCAGGCCGACGGCCTGGTGGAATTCCTGTACCTGCGACAGTGCATTCTGGCCAGTACCGGCGTCCACCACGAGCATGGTTTCATGCGGGGCGCTCGGGTCAATTTTCTGCATCACCCGGAAGACTTTTTTCAGTTCTTCCATGAGGTTGGTCTTGGTGTGCAGGCGGCCCGCCGTGTCGGCAATCAGCACATCGATGCCCTTGGCCCTGGCGCTGGTCAGGGCATCGAAAATCACCGAGGCGGAATCGGCACCCGAGCCTTGCGCCACCACGGGCACATTGTTGCGCTCTCCCCAGATCGTGAGCTGTTCGACGGCGGCGGCGCGGAACGTATCCCCTGCCGCCAGCATCACGCTCTTGCCTTCATTCTGGAAACGCTTGGCCAGCTTGCCGATGGTGGTGGTCTTGCCCACGCCATTGACGCCGACCATGAGAATGACAAACGGTTTTTTGCTGGTGTCGATCACCAGTGGCGCGACATGGGGGGTGAGCAGCTCGGCGAGTTCTCCCTGCAGGGCCTTGTACAGCGCATTGGAGTGCGTGAGTTCCTTGCGTGAGACGCGTTCGGTCAGGGCGTCAATGATGCGGCGGGTGGCATCAATGCCGATGTCGGCCACCAGCATCTGCGTCTCGATGTCTTCAAGGAGTTCGTCATCAATTTCCTTGCCGCCGATGAGCAGGGTTGCCATGCCATTCGAAAAAGTCGAGCGAGTGCGCGACAGGCCGACCTTCATTCGTTCAAGAAAGCCGCCGCTTTCGGCAGGGGCTTCCGGCGTCGTCGCCCCGGTGATCGGCGCGGGCACTTTTTCTGCCGGCGCAACCGGTGCGGCGATCGGCGCCGGTTCGTTGACGGGTGTTTCTGTCTTGAGGCCAAGCCAGCCTTTCATGACATTGCCCAGGGATTTCTCGCCGGGGTTTTCGGGGGTTTTCGGGTCAGACATGAATGCAACAAACTCAAGCCGGGCTGATCTGCAGCCCGTTCGCGGGATGGGCTATGCTACCAGCCCCGGGGGGTGGCAGGTAACGCTCTCTTTGTCGGGTCTTTTTTTGTTTTCCTTACGGGTTCCGGAATCCTCATGCCGCGACGCACTCTCCGCCGCCTCTGGCTGGCGCTGCTGGTAGTTCCTTGTCTGGCGCAGGCGGCCTCGCCTGTGACCACTGAATTCAGTCTCGACAACGGTCTCAAGGTCGTGGTGCGTGAAGACCACCGTTCCCCGGTGGTGGTGGCGCAGGTCTGGTATCGAGTGGGTTCCAGTTACGAGCCGCAGGGCCTGACCGGCATGTCGCATGCCCTTGAGCACATGATGTTCAAGGGCACCACTCTGGTACCCAATGGTGAATTTTCGCGCATTGTGTCGCTGTACGGGGGAGAGGACAACGCCTTTACTACCGATGACTACACCGCCTATTACCAGGTGTATACCGCCGACAAGCTGGCCCTGGCCCTCGAGCTGGAGGCGGATCGCATGCGCAACCTGGTCTTCAAGCCGGACGAGGTGGCCCAGGAAATCCGCGTGGTCATGGAGGAGCGCCGGCAGCGCACGGATGATAATCCCCAGTCGCTGGCACTGGAGCGCTTTCATGCACTGGCCTGGCTGACCAGCCCCAGCCGCCAGCCTACCGTGGGCTGGATGCGGGATCTGGAAGCGCTGACGCTGGAGGATCTGAAGCGCTGGTACGACACCTGGTACACACCCAACAATGCCACGCTGGTTATTGTGGGGGATGTCGATCCGGCGGCCGTCAGGGAGCTGGCGACCCGCTATTTCTCGGCCATTCCCTCCCGGCCTTTGCCTGTCGTCACGTTGCCACGCGAGATGCCGGAGCCGGGTGAGCGCCAGATGACCCTGCGCCTGCCGGGCAAGGTGCCGGCGCTGTACCTTGGCTTCAATGTACCGTCCCGGCACACGGGCCAGCCTGGCGAGGCCGAGGCGCTGCGGTTGCTGGCGGGGGTGCTGGACGAGGGTTTCAGTGCGCGTCTGGAAACACGGCTGGTGCGAGAGCAGCGGGTCGCGGCGGCGGTCAGTTCGGCGTATGACCCCTTTGCCCGGGGCGATACCCTGTTCGTGGTGACGGCGATTCCGGCGCCAGGCAAGACGCTGGAGGATGTACAGGTCGCGCTGCTGGCCGAGATCGACAAGCTGAAAACAGAGAGTGTCACGGAGGCAGAGTTGCAGCGTGTCTATGCCGGGCTGCTGGCGGATGATGTGTTCTCCCGTGACTCCGTGCGTGAACAGGCCAGCAGCATCGGTCATTTTGAGAGTGTGGGGGCCTCCTGGCGCCTGCTGGATGAGTGGCCGCAGTCGTTGCGTGCCACCACGCCGGAGGCTGTCCAGCAGGCGGCGGTACGCTGGCTGGTGCCGTCACGGCGCACGCTGTTGCGTCTCGAGCCCCAGGCGCTGGCGTCGGAGGTGATGCCATGAAACATGTCTTTTTCTCGGTACTCCTGCTCGGGAGTGCGTCGTTGCTGGCAACCCCGGGTTACGCCTCACGCGTGGGCGGTGCCGAGCCGACCGGGCCGGTGACCGCTCTGGAGCATCTGGACAGCCCGAAAAGCTTGTCGTCGACGCCGCTCAGTCGGCGTCATTTTGCGATTGAATCCTGGACGACGGCAAATGGAGCCAGGGTGCTCTTTGTGCGCGCGGAGGAGTTGCCGCTGCTGGATGTGCGCCTGATCTTTGATGCCGGCGCGGCACGGGATGGCGAGCTGGGCGGACTGGCGACGACTGTCAGCAGCATGCTGGACGAAGGCACTCCGACGCGGGATACCACCGCTATCGCGACGGCGTTCGAGCAGGTGGGGGCCAGCTTTGGTGCGTCCGCGTACCGTGACATGGCCGTGGCCGAGTTACGCGTCATGAGTGAGCCTGCCTATCGGGAGCCGGCGCTGGCCGTGTTCGCGGATGTAGTGGCTAATCCGGTATTTCCGGCGGGGGCTTTTGCACGCATCCAGCAGAGCAGTGAAGTCGGACAGCAGCAGCAGGAGCAGTCGCCTTCGGCATTGGCCGGGCGGCTCTTCTATCGTTCGGTCTACGGCGACCATCCCTATGCGCAGCCGCCCAGCGGCTCGCGTGCCACCCTGTCCCGTATCACGCGGGAGAGTCTGGTGGCGTTCCATCAACGTTTTTATGCCGCCCGCAATCTCACCATTGCCATGGTGGGGGACCTGGACCGGGCCACGGCCGAGCAGGTAGCGGAGCAGTTGAGCTCAGCCCTGCCCGCCGGAAAAGCCGCACCAGCCCTGCCATCGCCCCCGCGCATCAAGCAGGCCCGGCACCTGCACCATGAGTTTCCGTCGCAGCAAACCCATATCCTGCTCGGGGCGCCGGGCATTCGCCGGGGTGATCCGGATTATTACGCGCTGTATGTCGGTAACGAGATCCTGGGCGGAGGCTCCTTCACGTCACTGCTGACCCGGGAGCTGCGCCAGAAGCGCGGACTCACCTACGGGGTGTATTCCGGCTTTACGCCAATGCGCGTTGAGGGGCCGTTTTCCATCGGCTTGTCGACGCGCAGTGATCAGGCCGACGAGGCACTGCGTCTCACCCGCGAGATTCTGGCGGACTTTGTGAAACAAGGGCCGGATGATGCCGCCGTGCGTGAGGCCAAGGCCAGCATCGTGCAGGGCTTTCCCATGAGCGCGTCCAGCAACGCCAGCATTGTCGGCTATCTGGGTGCCATCGGGTTTTATGGCCTGCCCCTCGACTATCTGGACCAGTTTCTCGCGCGCATCGAGGCGGTCACGCCGGACGATATCCGTGCGGCGTTTCGTCGGCACGTGCGGCCCGATCGCCTGCTGGCTGTCACCGTCGGGAAGGCGCAACCGTGAGCCGACCCGGCAGCAGCAATACGCTGCGTATCGTGGGCGGCAAATGGCGCAGCCGGCGTCTGCGTTTTGTCGATGCCGAGGGCTTGCGCCCCACCCCGGATCGCGTGCGTGAAACACTGTTCAACTGGTTGCAGTTCGAGATTCCCGGGGCGCACTGCCTGGATGCGTTTGCCGGCAGTGGTGCCCTCGGTTTCGAGGCCTTGTCGCGGGGTGCTGCGAGTGTCGTCATGATGGAGCGGCACCGGCCGCAATTTCAGGCGCTGCAAGCCGCAGCGGCCGAGCTGGGCGCCGACAATGCCCGCTTGCTCCTGGGTGATGCGGCAGCATTGCTGGCGACAGCGGGTGACTGGTGGCCCCCGGAAGGTTTTCATGTCGTGTTTCTTGATCCGCCTTTCAACAAAGGACTGGTGCCGGCAATTATCGAGCTTCTTTTGCGCGGCAATCTCATGCGACCGGGAACCTTGATCTATATTGAAACAGAGAGCCAATGGAACGATCTGGCACTGTCGCCAGATATCAGCGTACTAAAAGCAACAAAAGCAGGACTGGTACACGCATTTCTGGCGCGGTATCAGCCCGGGGAGGAGTCATGAATTCTTCTTTTCCGGCGGGGCTTTTCGCAAGCAGTTTCCGTCCGGCATGGTGGCTGCGCAATCCGCATGCGCAGACACTTTTTTCCAATTTTTTCAGACGCCTCCCGGTGCTGTCGCGCACACGTGAAGAGCTGCTGCTGCCTGATGGCGATTTTCTGGATCTTGACTGGCATGAGCCTGCGACCTGGTTTGGCACGGCCCCCGTCGTGTTGATCGTGCACGGGTTGTCCGGCTCCAGTGAGTCGCACTATGTACTGGGGCAACAGGCCGCCCTGGCGGCACGAGGCTGGGCCAGTGTGGCGATGAATTGCCGGGGTGCCAGTGGCCGGCCCAATAACCAGCCGCGTGCCTATCATGCTGGCGCCAGCGACGATATTGTCGCCGTGCTCGACCACATGGCGCGGCGTTACCCGCAGGCACCACGGGCACTGGTGGGTTATTCGCTGGGGGGCAGCATGACCCTCAAGCTCATGGGTGAGCTGCAGCAGGCGGCGCCGGTTTTTGCAGCGGTGGCCGTGTCGGTGCCCTTGTTGCTGCCGCGCTGTGCCGATCGCATGGATCGGGGCTTTTCACGGATATACCGCCAGCATTTCATGGAAACACTGGTGGCGCAGTGGCAGGAGAAAGTGGCGCACCTGCAGCACCTGGGCGAGAACGATGCCGCGCTGCGGGTGATGGACCGGCTTCAGCGCGGGCCTTTTCAGTCGTTCTGGCAGTTTGATAACGAGCTGATTGCCCCGCTGCATGGTTTCGATGATGTGCACGACTATTACGCCCGTTCCAGCGCACGCCAGTTCCTGCAGTACATTGCCCATCCGACACTGGTGATCCAGTCGGCCGATGACCCGTTCATGACGCCGGAGGTCCTGCCTGAGGCGCACGAGCTGTCCGCTGCCGTGCACTTTGAGGTGTGCCAGCAGGGTGGTCATGTCGGATTTATCGAGGGAGGCACGCCGCGGGCCCCCCTGTATTACCTGGAGAAAAGAATCCCTGATTTCCTCGGCCAGCAACTGGCGGGAAGGTCAGTCAACTGAGGCGGTGAGCGGGTTGATAGGCCCTGTCAGGCGCGGTGGCGAAGGGGCTCGGCGCTGCTGCCATAATGCAGTTTCATCTCCGGCAGCTTTTCCAGAGCCTCGCCGCGCAGGTACGGCGCCTCCATCATGATGATCTGGTAGATGCCCTTTCGAAGAAGATCGCGGCTTATTTCGCTGTTTTCACCGTAGACTCCGGATGTATGCAGGAATGAAATCCAGCTCGAGGTGACCACCCAGATGTTCACAATCAGGGCATTGATGGTGTCCTCATCGGCTTCCACCAGACCGGATTCAGCCAGACGCTCATAGATCCGCCTGCCCTGGCTCAGCACCAGAGGGGCAAAATTGCGGTAGCGTTCGCGCAGGGCGGGGATGTTGTCCAGCATCTGCTCCAGATCGCGATGCAGGAAGCGGTACTCCCACATGTTGTCCAGAATCCCTTCAAAGTACGCCATCTTGTCGGCATAGGTCAGGGCGCGGTCGGTCGGTGCCAGCAACAGCGACTGGGTATGGCTTTCATACTGCAGGAAAAGCTCGAAAATGATCTCGTCCTTGTTGCGGAAGTGGTAGTAAAGGTTGCCCGGGCTGATGCCGAGTCCGGCCGCAATGTGGTTGGTGGTGACATTGCGCTCGCCACGCTCGTTGAAGAGGTCCTGGCTTTTCTTGAGGATCTTGTCGCGGGTCTTCACGCCGGTTTCCTTTAATGACAGTCCATACTGTAACGAATGATTGACAGTCTAGAGTAAATACTCTAGAAATGTAAACCATTCGTTGCCCCTTGCCCGGATTCGTCTCACAGAGGACCTCATCATGGTTGCCAATCTTGTTGAACTGCAGACCGCAAACCCCGAAATTGCCGAACTGCATCGCGTATTCCAGTTGCAGAAGCAGGCTTTCAGGCAGAAGCCGATGCCAAGTGCTGACGAGCGTATTGCACATCTGGAGCAGTTCCGCCGCGTCTTCATCAAGTACGTAGACGAGCTGGCCCAGGCGGCCAATGATGATTTTGGCAGCCGTTCCAAGGACGAAACCAAGATTGCCGAAATCCTGACGTCGCTGGAGGCCGCCAAGTACTACAAAAAGAACATCCGCAAATGGATGCGCCCGGAAAAGCGCCATGTCAGCGCCCTGTCGATGCCGGCATCTGCCAAGGTGGTGTATCAGCCGCTGGGTGTGGTGGGCATCATCGTTCCCTGGAATTACCCGATTTTTCTCGCCGTCGGCCCGCTCATGTGTGCACTGGCCGCCGGCAATCGCGTCATGATCAAGATGTCCGGTTTCACGCCGCGCGTGGGTGAAACGGTCAAGAAAATGCTGGCCGAGGCCTTTCCCGAAGATCATGTGGCCGTCTTCACGGGGCGTGGTGAAATTTCCGAAACCTTCCCCAAGCTGCCGTTCGACCAGATCACCTTCACCGGCTCCACCAATGTGGGGCGTACCGTGATGGCTGAAGCGGCCAAGAATCTCACCCCGGTATTGCTGGAGCTGGGTGGCAAGTCCCCCGTGATCGTGCACGACACCTATCCGATTGTGGACGCCGCCGAACGCATTTCCTTCGGCAAATGCTGGAATGCCGGACAGACCTGTGTGGCGCCTGATTATCTGATGCTGCCCAAGGGCAAGACCCAGGAATTCATTTCTGCGTTCACGGCGCAGGTCAGCAAGATGTATCCGACCATGCTCAACAATCCGGATTACACCAGCATCATCAATGACAAGCAGTACACGCGCGTGCAGGGCTATCTGGATGATGCGCGGGCACAGGGTGCGAAG
>CAYGBB010000011.1:0-18345 GCA_964347985.1 uncultured Moraxellaceae bacterium | reverse complement strand
AGGCGATGATTGAGCCACAGGCAAGCCAGCACGGCATCAGCGTTACCTTTCCGCCTCATGAAACGCCTTATCTGGTCTGGGCTGACCGCACGAGAGTCAAGCAGGCGCTTATCAACCTGCTGTCCAATGCCATCAAATACAATACTGCCGGCGGCACGGTAATCGTGACCTGCACGGAGCATGCACCAGAACGCATCCGCATATCGGTCGAAGACACCGGCTCCGGCCTGGCGCCAGATGAGCTTGCCCAGTTGTTTCAGCCCTTCAATCGACTGGGACAGGAAGCGAAAGCCGAAGAAGGCACGGGCATCGGTCTTGTCGTTTCCAAGCGTCTGGTTGAACTCATGGATGGTGTCATCGGCGTGGAAAGCACCGTCGGGAAAGGCAGTGTTTTCTGGATAGATCTGAACATGACAAAAAAATCACACGCATCCATCGATACCACCGAAACAGTGGTCCTCAATCACAAACCAGGCAACAAGCTGCACACCCTGCTTTATATCGAGGACAACCCCGCCAATCTCATGCTGGTGGAGGATCTGATTGCGCGCCGTCCCGACATCCGCTTGCTGAGTGCCCGGGATGGCATCAGCGGCATTGAAATGGTACGGAATGAACGACCGGATGTGGTGCTGATGGATATCAACCTGCCCGGCATCAGCGGCCTCACCGCACTGCGAATCCTGGCAGATGACCCTGCCACCAAAAAAATTCCGGTGGTCGCGCTGAGCGCAAATGCCATCCCCCGCGACATCGAGAAGGGCCTGGAGGCCGGATTCTTCCGCTACCTGACAAAACCGATAAAAGTGAACGAGTTCATGGCCACGCTGGACATTGCGCTTGAATATTCCGGGCAACACACCAGCAGCACCAGTGATGGAGAAATAACATAATGGTTACCGGTCTTGAGATTCTTGATGCACGGATACTGATCGTTGATGATCAGGAATCGAATGTAATGCTGCTGGATCAATTCCTGACTGAGGCAGGCCATACTCGCGTGGCATCGACCATGAATCCGGCCGAGGTCTGTGCGCTGCACCAGCAGCATCGCTACGACCTGATCCTGCTCGACCTGCAGATGCCCGGCATGGACGGTTTCCAGGTGATGGATGCACTCAAAGCCATTGATCCGGAAGGCTACCTTCCCGTCATCGTCCTGACTGCCCAGCCGGATCACAAGTTACGTGCACTGCAAGCGGGCGCGAAGGACTTCATCAGCAAGCCTTTTGATCTTGTCGAGGTAAGAACGCGCATCCACAACATGCTGGAAGTGCGGCTTCTGTACAAAAAAATTGATGAGTACAGCAAGGTGCTGGAGCAAACGGTGCTTGAACGCACGGCCGAACTGCGCGAGAGCGAAGCCCGCTTTCGCAGCCTGGCCGAGCTGGCATCAGACTGGTACTGGGAGCAGGACGAGAACGGTAAATTCACCCGGATTTCCGGTCCGGCACTTGAGATGCTTGGCATCAGGGAAAACACATCACTGGAAGATGCAGAGGCAAGCAAGCTGGCCGGCTGGAACGAAACCGAACGCCAGGCGTTGCGAGACGCCATCGCCTCCCGCAAGCCGTTTATTGATTTTGTCTTCAGCAGGGTCAACCCTGACGGCTCGCAACAGCACTTCAGGGTCAGTGGCGAGCCCATGTTCAACCAGTCCAGCCGGTTTATCGGCTATCGCGGCATCGGCATCGAGTTCTCGGAAAAAAACCAGTCGGGACGGCAACCTGAATGACTGCCCCGGCGAGCGGCAGCCCTGCAAAAAACCACCTTCTGGGCGCCCTGCCCCCTGCAGACCAGGAGCGCCTTGCCGCCCACCTTGAATATGTCCCGATGGCACTGGGTGACATGCTGTATGAGCCCGGCGAACCATTGCGCCATGCCTATTTCCCGACCACCTGCATTGTCTCGTTGCACTATGTGACGGAGTCGGGCGCCTCGGTAGAAACTGCAGGGGTTGGCAACGAGGGCATGGTCGGGGTGTCACTGTTCATGGGCGGCAACACCACCCCCAGTTCCGCAGTCGTGCAAACTGCCGGCCATGCCTACCGGCTGGAAAGCGGATTGCTGAAGGCAGAATTCAACCGCGCCGACATGATGCAGCGGCTCCTTCTGCGCTACACACAGGCGCTGATTACGCAAATCATGCAGACCTCTGCCTGCAACCGGCACCACTCTGTCGAACAGCAACTGTGCCGCTGGCTGTTGCTGACCCTTGACCGCTCTCCTTCAAGCGAACTGGTCATTACCCAGGAGCTGATTGCCGGCATGCTCGGTGTCCGCCGCGAGGGGATTACCGAGTGCGCAGGAAAGCTGCAGCGCGCCGGCTTTATCCGCTACCGCCGCGGCCACATTGAAGTGCTTGACCGGGCCGGACTGGAGGCCAGTACCTGTGAGTGCTACGCCGTGGTCAGAAAGGAAATAACGCGCCTGTTCTCCGATTTGCGCTAGCCGACGCGACCGGGTTTCACTTTCATTATTTTTTTCAGTGCATTTTGCCTGGCTGGAGTTGGCATTCCGCCATTATTCATCTTTAACTGTATGTGTGCCCGCCCACCACAGAACGGAAACATCACATGTACTACCCCCTCGTCACCATTGGCCTTGCCCCCATCCTGATTGCTCAAGGCCGCCGCGTGCGTCGTGACACGATCCGGCTGCCAGAGGCGGAAGGACAGCGTCACGGTGAACGGGGAGACGGTGAGCGGCTTCGTGTGCTGATCGTAGGCGATTCCGCTGCCGCCGGCGTGGGCGCCACGCATCAGGATCATGCCCTGTCCGGCCGCCTGACGATGGCGCTGAGCGCCCGCTTCAATGTCAGCTGGCGCCTGCTGGCCACCACCGGCCACACCACCGCAGAAGTGATCAAACAACTGGAAAGCGCCGAACCCGCCCCGGTAGACATTGTAGTAACGTCGGTCGGCGTGAATGATGCCACTGCAGGCACCAGCACCAGCCAATGGCTGCAGCAACAACAGCAATTGCTGGATATTCTGCACCAGCGCTTTGAAGCCCGGCACATCATGATGACTGCATTGCCACCCATGCAGGTGTTTCCGGCGCTGCCCCAGCCGCTGCGCTGGTACATGGGGCTCCGGGCCGCACGGCTGAACAAGGCCTTGTCGAGCCTGCTGCAGAATGTTCCGCATGCCGAACTGGTCACGCCCCGTTTTCCGCTGGAGCTTGCCTACATGGCCGAAGACGGCTTTCATCCGGGCCCCCTCGCCTATGCCCTGTGGGCAGAGCAAATGGCGGAGGCAATCTGCCGTCGTCTCGATGCCGGCGCAGCTGAAACCTGTTGCTGAACCCGGACAGCCTTGCCTGAAAATAACCGGGGCAAACAACTCCGCTACGCAATGTCGCGCCACGTACTACACTTTTCCGGATATTACTGACGCAACTGACAAAACCGAATGGAGTCGCCCATGTTCGAGCATTCTTTCTTCGAACAGAAATGCCCCGGCTGCGGCACGCTACTCGAACATGGCCCACACCGGCTTCTCAAAAATACGGACGGGGATTACAGCTGCTCAGCCTGCAAGACGGCTCTGCGGCTTAACCCGAAAGTCATCACCGGCTTCGTGCTGATCACCCCGGTACTGATGACCACACTGCCGTTCCTGATTGCCCGCATGCATATGCCAACGTGGCTGTTCTTGCTGTCGCTGGTGTCCGCGCTGGCAGGGATGGGGGTGGTTGTCACCCACCTGAATTATGTCCGGAAATGAGTGAGGCACCACTCATGGCTGCCCCCACAAAAAAATCACTGCAGCTGGAGGACCTGCCCAACATCGGCCCCTCCATTGCAGCCGACCTGCGCGCCATCGGGATCATGGAGCCTGCACAACTGGCCAGGCGCGATCCGCTGATGGTTTACCTGGCACTGGGGCCCACGATGGAACACCGCCACGACCCCTGCGTACTCTATACGCTGATGGCCGCACAGCATTACCTGAACACTGGCGAAACGGTGCGCTGGTGGGCATTCACCGCTGCAGGCAAACGCCGCCTGCAGGAATATCTTGCCTCAGGCGCTGGCCGATGAACCCCGCACCCGCAAGGTCAGCCCCTTCAGGAAATTCCGCAAGAACTGATCGCCGCAAGGCCGGTAATTCTTCTGGCCCTCCTTGCGGAAAAGGGCACTCAGCTCCGGCTTGTTCACCTTGAAGCCGGCCAGTGCAAATACCGCGAACATGTCGTCTTCCTTGAGATTGAAGGCAACGCGCAGCTTTTTCAGCACGGTATTGTTGGAGAGCGGCAGCTCCAGAGCCGGGGTCGGCCGGGATTCATCCTTGCCGCGCCGGAAGATCACCAGGCCGTTGAGAAAGTGGCCCATCACTTCGTCAGGACACTCCCGGAAACCTTCGTCATCTTCCTTCTTGAGGAAGGCGGTCACGTCTTCCCTGGTAACACTGCCATCCCCCAGCGCAATGATCTCGACGATCCGGGCATCACTGCTATCCAGCATATAGCGCACACTGCGCAGCACATCGTTATTGATCACTTGAAACCCCTGGATAACCGCCATGACAAACGCTGCAGGCAGTTCGGCGCGGCCATTTGCATGCCCGTCTGCCGTCTCCCCGCGAAAGGCCGGAAGTATTGCGGGATATGTGCAGTGACGCAATTGCCAGTACACGGTTACCCGACATTTCCGACCTGCATTGCACATTCACCCGATCAGAAAATACTAGAGCGCCGGCGCCTCAGCCCTTACCCTTGGCACCCCGCTGTCTGTCCTGTTGCCGAGACCACCATGAATCGCCCCGAACTGATTGATACCGCCCCCATTCCGGGCAATGGCGGGGAGTTACGGCTGTTCCGCGAAGGCCGGGATTTTGCCATCAAGATTGCCGGCGGCGGCGAACTCATGCACTCGCGCACCCATGGCTCCGAAGACAAGCTGGCCGAAATCACCTGCACCCGCGTGGCCGCCCGTCCCCAGCCCCGCGTACTGATCGGCGGACTCGGCATGGGCTTCACGCTAGCGGCCGCGCTCAAGCATCTGGGCAGCAATGCCGGGGTGGTGGTCGCTGAACTGGTGCCGGCGGTGGTGGAGTGGAACCGTGGCCCGCTGGGCGAACATGCGGGCTACCCGCTGCTGGATCCACGCACCGAGGTGCGCGTGGGTGATGTGGCGCTGGTACTGAAAAGCGAGCAGGAGGCCTTTGATGCCATCCTGCTGGACGTGGACAACGGCCCGCAGGGCCTGACCCACAAGGGCAATGACTGGTTGTACTCCCCCCCCGGCCTGGAAGCCGCCATGCGGGCACTGCGTCCGGGTGGTGTGCTGGCGGTCTGGTCCGCCGGACCCGACCCGATGTTCACCCTGCGCCTGAAAAAGGCGCGCTTTCTGGTGGAGCAGGTGCCGGTACGTGCCCATGGCAACAAGGGCGCCCGCCACCTCATCTGGCTGGCCTGGAAAAAACCGGTTTGACGGCACGCGCCGCCAATAAGCCTTACACTAGGCGGCTTGTGCCCGCCTCACGGATATCCCCATGAAACTGCTCGTCCGCAACCTCTCCCGCGAGACCACCCAGAGCGAACTCACCGCCCTGTTTGCCGAATTCGGCATGGTCAGTGCCTGTACCCTGGTCATGGACAAGGCCACCGGCAAGTCCAAGGGCTTCGGCTTTGTGGAGATGTCCAAGAACATTGACGCCTACAACGCCATCAAGGGCCTCAACGCCAAGAAAATCGGTGGCAGCGTCATCCGCGTCAAGGAAGCCGAGGCAGACTGAGGATCAGTCCGCCACCAGACACCTGCTGACCGAAGCGCTTAACGCTTGTCGCGCTGTTCCTTCTTTTCCTTCTTTTCGGCGCGCTTTTCCAGCGGGGTCTTGCCTGGCTTCTTCTTGGTCTCTTTCTTTTGTTCCATTCCCTTGCTCATGATGCGCTCCACCTGTGTTTTGATGTATTCACTATACGCCTTTACGCCCGACGCGCTCGGGAATCGCGCGACCTGGACAGCATTACCCGGTACTGGCCACGCACAAAGCCTTAACAGACAGACATCCGGGCGGCTTGCACACTGACGACCGTATGCAGAGCCTTTCCCGACCGGAGTGCAGGATGCGCACCTTTCCCCCCCTGATGACCCGCCATTTCACTGGCATCATTCTTGTTTTCTGCCTGCTGCCCGGCCTTGCCGCTGCCGGCCCGTTACGCGACCTGCTGAAGACACGACACGGCACCGGCATCGCCGGGGAAACGGACAACCGGGATGGCATTGCAACTGATGCCGACCTGCCCGCAGGGGTGCGCCGGCAACAGGACATTGCCTATGGCAGCGACCCGCGCCAGCGCATGGATGTCTACCTGCCCCGCGAAACCAAAGGGGCACCGGTAATCCTGATGGTGCATGGTGGCGCCTGGCGTCTGGGTGACAAGGCCATGCCGCGCGTAGTGAACAACAAGGTAGCGCGCTGGGTACCCCGGGGCTTCATTCTGGTGTCCGCCAACTATCGCCTGCTGCCGGGCACGGCGCCGCTGGAGCAGGCCGCCGATATCGCCCGGGCGCTGGCCAAAACCCAGTCCCTGGCCCCCGGTTGGGGCGGCGATCCCGGCAAGGTCATCCTGATGGGACATTCCGCCGGCGCACATCTGGTGGCGCTGCTCTCGGCATCACCCGCACTGGCAAGGCAGCAGGGTGCCCGGCCATGGCTGGGGAGCGTCGCCCTGGACAGCGCCGCACTGGACGTGGTGCAGATCATGCAGCGCCGCCACCCCCGTTTTTATGATGCCGCCTTCGGCAAGGACCCGGACTACTGGCAAGCAACCTCACCCCGGCACCAGCTCACGAACATTGCCCCGCCCCTGCTGGCCGTGTGTTCCAGCCAGCGCGATGACTCCTGCCCGCAAGCCCGCCAGTTCATGGCGCAGGCAGCCACGCTCGGGGTGCAGGTTCGCATGCTGGAGCAGGATCTTTCGCACCAGGCCATCAACGAAGAACTCGGCCGCCCAGGTGCCTATACCGACGCAGTGGAGGCCTACATGGCCTCGCTGAATGACACGCTGCCAGCCCTGCAGGGGGCAGCACCGACGGCCCCATGACGGCCATCAGGGCGGCATGGCTGGTGTCATAACCTGCCAGCAAAACGGATGACCCGGCCCAAAATGACTGAATATTGGCCGGAGCCCACCTCGCCTCCCCTCCCTGCGGCCCACTAGGATAGGCAAGACAGCGCTCGTGCCTGTGCCTCTTTCCGGCACGTACACCGTGGCACCGGGCCTGCCTTCCGTTTACCGTGGGTATCGCTTATGTCGACTGAACACTTAGATGTCCTGATTATTGGAGCCGGACTTTCCGGTATCGGCGCCGCCTGGCACCTGCAGCACGAGTGCAAGGACAAGACCTACGCCATTCTCGAAAGCCGTGAAGCCATTGGCGGCACCTGGGATCTGTTCCGCTATCCCGGCATCCGCTCTGATTCCGACATGTACACGCTCGGCTACAGCTTCAAGCCATGGACCAACCCCAAGGCCATCGCCGACGGCCCCTCCATCCGTGACTACATCCGCGATACGGCTCGTGACAACGGGATCGACAAGAAGATTCGCTTCGGCCACAAGATCATCAAGTCATCATGGTCCACTGACGATGCCGTCTGGACCGTGGAGGCCCAGCGCACCGATACCGGCAAGACCGTGTCGTTCACCTGCAACTTCCTGCTCATGTGTACCGGCTACTACAAGTACGAAGCCGGCTTTACCCCGCAGTTCGAAGGCCGTGACCGCTTCAAGGGCCAGATCATTCATCCGCAATTGTGGCCGGAAAACCTCGACTACACCGGCAAGCGCGTGGTGATCATCGGCAGTGGCGCCACCGCCGTGACGCTGGTGCCGGCAATGACCGACAAGGCAGCGCACGTGACCATGCTGCAGCGCTCGCCCACCTATGTGGTGTCCATCCCCGAGAAAGACCCGATCGCCAACAACATGCGGCGCTTCCTGCCGGAAAAGCTGGTGTATCGCGTCACCCGTGCCAAAAACGTGTCGCTCACCCTCGGCTTCTTCAATCTGGCCAAGTCGCGACCAAAACCGATCCGTCGCCTGCTGCTGGCACAGGTCCGCGCCCAGGTTGGCAAGAATTTCGACATGAAACATTTCACGCCGAACTACAACCCGTGGGACGAGCGCCTGTGCGCCGTACCGAACGGCGACCTGTTCAAGGTGCTGCGCAAGGGCCAGGCCTCGATCGTGACCGACCACATCGACACCTTTACTGAAACCGGCATCAAGCTGAAGTCCGGGCAGGAACTGGACGCCGACATCATCATCACCGCTACCGGCCTCAACATGCAGCTGCTGGGCGGCATGCAGATCGCCGTGGATGGCCAGCCCGTCGACATGACCAAGCGCATGAACTACAAGGGCCTCATGTTCGAGGACCTGCCCAACCTGGCCATGATCTTCGGTTACACCAACGCGTCCTGGACGCTGAAGGCCGACATCAGCAGCGAATACATTTGCCGCCTGCTCAAGCAAATGGATGCCAAGGGGCTGCGTCAGTGCATGCCGCACAACAGCGATCCGACCGTTGCACCGGAAGCGTTTGTCGACATGCATTCGGGCTACATCCAGCGCTCGCTTGCCCAGCTGCCCAAGCAGGGCAACAAGGCACCGTGGAAGGTCTACATGAACTACATGCTGGATCTGGCCATGTTGCGCTACCGCCCGATTGATGACGGCGTCATGGTGCTGTCCAACCCGAAACGGGCCAGCACACCACGTGTTGCCGTGAAAAAAGCAAAAGCCATCCCCGTCGAGGCGTAAGTCGCGTCAGGACATGAAGACCCACAGGAAGGGGAATGGCCACAAGCTGTTCCCCTTCCTGCTTTTGAGCAACTTGTCACCGCGTATTCCCTGCCATACTCCGGCTTTAACTGCTGACACAAACAGAGCAATCACATGCGTGAGTCCATCGCCATCATCGGCAGTGGCATGGCTGGCCTGGCGGCCGCCCGGATTTGCCGGGATGCCGGCCACGAGGTCACGGTCTTCGAGGCACAAGCCCTGCGCGGCATGGATGCCCACACACTGCACCTGCATGGCGGCGTGGTCGATGCACCCCTGCGCGTGATGAGCCCGGAAGCCTGGCGCAGCGTGCTGAACCTGGCCGGGCATGTGGGCGTTGGCACGTTTGCCGTGAATACCTTTGCCTCCTGCAGCTGGCTGGACCAGGACACCTGGTTTCGCAGCAGCCGCATGCCCTTCACGCAATGGCCGACCGTGGGCTCCTGGCGCTACCTCAACCGCAACTCCCTTCAGGTCGCCCGGGGATTCCTGCAACTGTCCCGCGCCATCCGGCAACTGCAGGCCCGCAACGACAGCACCAGCACACTGGCAACCTTCCTGCAGACACAGCACTTTGATCCCTTGTTCTGGCGGGGACTGGTACTGCCCCTGCTCACCACCATCTGCACCTGCAAGGAGGAGCATCTGCTGGCGTGGCCCGCACTCGGCTTGCTGACACTGCTGGACAGCATCGTTCATGGCGACACCCTGCTGCGCCTGCAGGGCGGCACTCCGGCGCTGGTGAATGCCCTGGCGGACGACCTCACCTTTATCAGTGCCAGCCCGGTATGCCGGCTGGTTCAGGATGACAACGGCGTACAGGTGCTCAACCAGCGCGGAGAGGGCGGTCATTTCACCCGGGCGATTGTGGCCACTGCCGCCAATCAGCTGGGCTTCCTCGCCACCGGGCAGTTCCACCGGGAAATTGCCGCCCTGCAAGCCATTCGCTTTGACCATGGCGAGCTGGTCATTCATGGCGATTCCCGCTTCATGCCGCGCCAGAAAACCGACTGGACCGCACTTAACTACCTGATGCACAAGGATCTGCAGGCCTCCATGTTCACGGTCTGGGTGAATGCGGTCGAGCCTTCACTGCACGCGGCGCCCCCGGTGTTCCAGACATGGAATCCCCTGTTCGAGCCCGACCCGGCCCTTGTGCTGTCACGCATAGCGCTGGCACGGGCCGTCGTGCACGGCGGCACCCGGCAGGCCCTGGACCAGTTGACGCAACTGCACGCCGAACCTGACCGCCGGGTGTTTTTCTGCGGGGCCTGGGCCTATCCGGGTGTGCCGCTGCTGGAGTCTGCCGTGCGCTCGGCCATCGCGGTCGCCGGCTACCTGCACATTCCGGTTTCCTGGGACACCCCGTAGTCCGCCATGCCCCGTCACCACGATGATCCGCACTTTGCCATTGCCCTGTCCCTGCTGGCGGATAGCCCCCATCCCCTGGCCTGGTCAAATCTCGGCTACTGGGCAACCACCACTGACTATCACACCGCCGCCGAGCAGCTGGCGCTGCACGTGGGGCATGCCGCCACATTGCTGCCGGCACACAGGGTGCTGGACGTCGGTTGTGGACACGGTGCCAGCCTGCAGCTGTGGCCCAGCGCCTTTGGCGTACAGCACGTCACCGCCATTGAGCGGCAGACCGCGTGCGTGGATGCGATCCGGGCCAGCGCACCACCCGCACTGGATACGGTTTATCAGGCCCGCTTTGATCAACTCCCGGCGCCCGCCGCACTGTCGGCGCATGATTTCGATGCCGTGCTCTGTGTCGATGCCGCCTACCATGCCACCGCACTGGATGACTTTGTCGCGTTTGCTGCCGCACAACTCGCCAGCAGCGGTCGTCTGGTGTTTACCACCCTGATGCAGACGCCCGCGTTCCTGCAGGCATCCTCACCGCAACAGGCCTGGGTGCAGCAGCTGCTGCGCCTCGCCGGCATTCCCGCGGCAAGTTTCCTGACGACAGATGCCGTTATCGCCACCCTGGCTCGCCATGGCCTGACCGACATCACCCTGCAGCCACTGGATGCAGAAGTCCTGCAGGGATTTGCAGATTTTGTGCAACGGCGCCAGCACCAGCTGCACTGGCGGCAACGACTCGGCCCGGCGTGGTGGAAAATCCGGACAACGGCCTGGCTGTGCGCCTACCTGTATCGCCATCAGCTGGCGCATTACATGCTGATCAAGGCAGTGAGCCCTCGCTAGCAGTACAATGCCCCCAGCCTTTTGCGTACCCTTCCAGATCTCTACGCGCCATATACGCGCCCCCACGAGCCCACCATGTCCAGTCTTCGCCAGGAACAGATATCCGCCGCCTCCCAGTTTGCCGAGACCACACTCCGCCTGCTGGCGCATGAGCCCTCCCTGCACACTGAAACGGTCATTGCCGCCAACGCCCGCATGGCGGGCACCTTCCTGTTCCGCTCCTTTGCCCATGCCCTGAACGACATCACCCCTGGCACTGTCCTGCTCGCGCAGCCGTCCAGTGAAAGCGGCCCCAACCTGATTGGCCTGCTGAGCGGCGCACTCGCCCGCCTTGGCATTACCATCGACAATGCCCAGGTCGATCTGCAGGTGGCGAGCGCCGGAAAACCACGACTGGATTTTCTGTCGTCACAACGCCTGCTGGAGCCGGAATTCATCCTGATCAAGCAGCGCTTTGCACTTTCCTATGAGGAAGCCGCACAGGCGGTTGCCGTCGCCACGGCGATGCTGATCAAGCAGTCCGAAAAATCACTGCGCCCGACAGCGGCGTTTGGCATTGCGGTATACGGATTTATCGAAGGCTCCAAGACCGCACCAGATCCGGTCAAGCGCTAACATTCAACCAGACATGCCAGCGAAAACCTGATGACAACCACTCATGACACGACCGCCAACGACAAGGACCCGCTGCAGGGCCTGACGCTGGAACGCTTGCTCGCGCGACTGGTGAAACTGTATGGCTGGGCCGAGCTGGCCCGGCTGATTCCGGTACGCTGCTTCAGCAACGACCCGGGCATGAAATCCAGCCTGACCTTTTTGCGCAGAACGCCCTGGGCCCGCCAGAAAGTGGAAGAGCTTTATGTCGCCTATGGCCATCAGGACTGGCTGGCCTCGGGCTTTACCGACGGATCAATCTCCTGATGACCGCATGCATCACACCAAAAACAAACCCCGGCATTGCCGGGGTTTTTTTGATTCATGCCGGAAATCGTTCAGTTGCTCCAGTACCACTGCTGGTTGTTGCCACCGTTATACAACCACTGCCCGACACGCGAACCGGAAGACGTTCCGTAAGCATCAACCGCAAAATTGTTGTCATGGCGATTGCGCAATGATGTACCGATCCAGTCAAAGCGCAGATTATCGCTGTTAATACAATCCCACAGCACGATCTCGCCACCGTTGTAGGCCTGACCACGATTATCAAGGCACTTGTTGCTGTTCAACGCACTACGCATATAGCCATTGGCCGCGTCGTACCACCACTTCTGCGCATTGGTCCCGTTACAGGTCCACAACTGCACAATGGTGCCATTCGCCGTGTTGCTGCCACTCACATCCAGGCACAGGCTGCTGCGACCATCCTTGAGGGCGCGGTAATTGGCCGCGCTGGCATTGGCCACCGGAATGGTCCACTGGCCTTCCACTGCCGCGTCACTGTGATTCAACCACACGTGCGTCACGCCGGGCTTGGCGGCCTTCAACTGCTCATTGTCGTAGCTGTTGGTTGGCACATCGAATACGTAACCATTGCCCAGCGCCGCGCAGGCGGCGGCACCACCACTCCACGCCCCACTCTGCTGGGTCACTGCCCAGCTATTGGTGCCCGGTTTGTGACAGGCATAGGCAAAACTGTTGCCGCACTCGCTGTCATCCCAGCGACCATTGGCCCACTGCACGGCACAATCCTGATTGCCGTTGTAGTTGTTGGGTTCGTTGACATCCCAGCTCCACACACCCGCCTGCAGGCGGCCATCGGTGTGTGTCATGTTATCGAGATTGACGATGTTGCCGCCCGTCTTGAAGGCCTGTGTCACTTCGGCGGTCCCGATGTGATTGACACTGCCACTGAAGAAACCCGAAATGGTACCGATGCTGGTGCGATCTTCCCAAATGCGCTGGATATTACCCAGATCCGTGTACGCCAGTGCGGCCATGCCGGCATTAGCGGAGCACCCGCCATCCTTCCACAACACCACCTGCTTGCCCGCCTGCAGCACCTGCGCCTTGGTCAGGGTATCGGGTATCGCCTTGCAACTGCCACTGGCGTAAATCTTGCCGCCAAGCTTGTTGTTCAACACATTCAGCAGTTCCTGCTGATGACCATCGGTATGATCCTCGATGTACAGGATGATCACTTCATTACGGTTTTCCGCCTGATCCAGCCAGTTGCGTACCTCTTGCACACCGTCACGCACAAAGCGATCCGTCAGGCTGCAACCCAGATGCCAGCTACCCATGCTCGAACCGATACCGGAATGGCAGAGCAACAGGTCATTGCCCCATTCCCATGGCCAGCCATTGGTGTGCGCCGTCCAGTGTGCATCCAGCTCGACAAAGCGCGCCCCCAGGCGAAGCTGATCGTAAATGGACACTTTCTGTTGCGGATCAATGTAGCTGTCAACGTCGCGATAGGCCTCGGAATTGTAGGAGTTGTGCGTTCCGAGAATATTGTTGTCTTTCATCGGTGCGGACTGGTCCAGCACCCGCTGCCGTGCCAGTGACTTGCCGGCCCAGCTGTTATTGAAATCGGAAATGCCATCGGCCATCGCGCCCGTGGTCAGCACCAGCCCGAGCACCATTGCAAGCAACCTGCCTGTTTTCATGAGAACGCCTTCCCTGAACCTTGTTGGAGTTATTACGCCAGGTGAAAAACGGCGGAATCAGAAAACGGACTCTGAACAACTCCTGCCGGCGCATGGATTCTGCCATCACCGGGGTATTCAACCGCAACACCGGCCATCGGACATTGACCTGACGGTCCGGAATCGTGACCCCGGCAGACCAATCGGGTGCCTCGTCCACGCCTCAATCAAGGTGGCGGCGATCAACCAGCGCCCGCCAGTGCTCCGCTGCTTTTGCCAGTGGCCGCACATCCCGAACCTCGTCCATGCCCTCGCCACGACACTCTGGCCAGCTCTCCCGCCAGCGCTCCCATACTGCCAGCCCCGCAGGACCGGCATGACCATGACGCAGCAGCTCGCCGTCCCACCACAACGCTTCACGGCTGTCCGCCAGTGCGGCAGCACACACTGCATCACCGGCGAAAACATCCTGCATTTCACTCGCGGAGGCACCGAGCAATGCCCCGTTCCGCCAGGTGAATTCATGACGCGTGCTGCCAGGACATGAGGAGGACAGCAGACGCAACTCATTCACCCGCAGATAACTGATTGTCTCTGCTCCACGCACCACCGTGACACGTCGCCAGTCCCAGGCTTGCGCCCCGGCAGGCGCAATGCCCTGCTCCTGCGCCACCCCCTCAATCTGTGCCGCCCACCAGGGGTTATCGGCCAGATTGCGCATCCATTCAACATACGCACCTGCCCGCCGATGCAAGCGTAAACGCGGCATGGTGTCCGTACTGGCCTCCAGCACCGGATCGCAGACCTGCATGCGCCAGGCGGGCGCAGCATTTTCCTGCGCGTGCCCGGTCAGCCGCTGCCAGCTCGCCACTCCCACATAGGGTGGCGACAAATGCATGTCGCCCACCGTCCGGGCGCCCGCACCCCCCGGCAGCTCCGCGAGTGTCGTATCAATATTGATGGGCAAGTCCCCTGGCCAGAAGGCGGGAAGGGAAACCCGCACAGGGCCCGCCGGGCGATAGGGCATCAAGCCAAACCAGTGCCAGTCCGGCACATGAAACTTCAGGCTGTTGCCTGTGCGGATGACATCGCTACCGCGCAAAAAAACCGAACGCCAGCGCTTCTTGATACACACATCTCGAGCATCACGAATACCGCACAGACCTATGCGTCCGGTCCAGCCTGGCAGTGCGATTACCGGCGCCATGGTGACACGAACCTCGATCGCATCCGACGCCAGCACGGCAGCCAGCCTTTGCGCATCCAGATCAAGGTTACCGGCCTGCTCGACACGAAACACGATGTCGTCTGCCACCACCGGAGTCACCATGAACATCAAGAGCGCAAATAAAACCAGCAACCCTGTTTTGTCAGTGTTCACGATTTATTCCGGCGCATCCTGTTTTTCTCCGGCACTGTTTTTCCCAGTACCGCTCTCCCGGTACAACGTGCCATACAGCCAGTCCATCAGCGGAAAGGTAATATTGAAATTCCGCTCCTGCATCAGCTCACGACGGTGATGCAGGCGATGCAACTGCCGCATGTGCCGGATCCAGGGCCACTGTGCCAATGGATGCTCCGGCGGCAAATGCTCGCACGAGTGAAAAAATTCATAGCCCAGATACCCCGCGATCAGTGTCGCCGAAAACAGTGAGGCCACATTGGTATTGATCTGACTGATCGCCCAGTACGCCGGCGCCGCCAGCAGTACACTGAAGATCACAATCAGCCACGCCGGGAACAGGATCACCCGCCAGTCCCGCGCCTGCTCATACCGCATGCGGTCCTCCACAAAAAAACTGTGATGATCGCCCGTATGTCGCTTGTAAAAGAGTGCGCTGAGCTTGTGCTTGTGATGCCCGAGGTGGATGTGCACGCTGTACTCGCCCCAGTTGAAGAACACGAGCGCCAGCGGTACCGTCAACCACTCCTGCAGCAATACATCGTGCAGCGGCCGCAGGAAAAACCAGACACACAGCGCGCCAAACCCGAAAACAAAACCACCATGCAGCCATGCGTTGTAGCGGGGATTGATCGCCGCGCGGTAACGGGCACGAAAGGGCTCAACATCATGGGCCATGACAGGATTCCGGCAGTATTAATGACAGTCCGTCCCAAACTACCACGCCCGCCGGCACTGGCAACCCCGGCCGGAACCCCAGCCGGCCCTTTCCGGCTGTCCGGCACGGTCTGACCACTCCCTGTAGCAGCGTTGTTCGCGGCAAATGCTGCTAAAGTAACAGGCCGTAATTCGTTGCCAGCCCTAGCAGAGTGAGCCCTAGACGTGACCGATCTGTTCCTGCGTACGCCCCTTCTGAACGGCCCTGATGAAGCCTCCATGCGGCGCACCCTGGGTGACTATTTCCATGCCACGTTCAGCCGCTACGAATCCCTGTTCAAGACCCTGACCAGTGACGAGGCCTACTACAGAAAGCCCATTCCGCTTCGGCATCCGCTGATATTCTATTTTGGCCACACCGCGACATTCTTCATCAACAAGCTGCTGCTGACCGGCCTGATCAGCACACGCATCAACCCGAAATTCGAGTCCATGTTTTCGGTAGGCGTGGATGAAATGAGCTGGGACGACCTCAACGAGGCCAACTACGACTGGCCCTCCGTCAGCGAACTGGCCGACTACCGTCACCAGGTTCGCGCCGCGGTGGATCGCGTCATTCGCGAGGCCCCGCTGACACTGCCCATTGACTGGAACCACCCGTGGTGGGCCATTGTCATGGGCATCGAGCACGAGCAGATCCATCTCGAAACTTCATCCGTGCTGATGCGCCAGCATGCCCTGCAACATGTGCAGGCCCTGCCCGAGTTTGCACCCTGCCGCATCTCCGGGGAGGCCCCTGCCAATACACTGCTGCCCGTACCGGCAGGCAGGGCGCGACTGGGCAAGCCTCGTACATCCCCCACCTATGGCTGGGACAATGAATATGACGTGCGTGAAGCGGACGTTGCCGAGTTCCAGGCCAGCCGCCATCTGGTGAGCAATCGGGAGTTTGCCGCGTTTGTCGACGCCGGCGGGTATCGCAATGACACGCTATGGGAAGAAGAAGGACTGGGCTGGCGCAACTACGCAGGCGCAGCACACCCGACATTCTGGGTCAGCGGCACAACCGGCTGGAAATTGCGCCTGCTGGCACAGGAAGTTCCCATGCCATGGGACTGGCCTGTAGAGGTCAACTATCACGAAGCCAAAGCGTTCTGCCACTGGAAAGCGGCACAGACCGGCCAGAAGGTACGGCTGCCCACCGAAGACGAATGGTATCGCTTGCTTGATGTTGCCGGCCTTGCGGAAATTCCGCCCCACCAGAAGGCAAACGCCAACATCCATCTCGATCACTTTGCTTCGGCATGCCCGGTGACCATGTTCCGTCAGGGCGAGTTCCATGATGTCGTCGGCAATGTCTGGCAGTGGACAGAAACCCCGATTTACCCGTTCGAAGGCTTTGAAGTGCATCCGGTCTACGATGACTTCACCACGCCCACCTTTGATGGCCGCCACAACCTGATCAAGGGCGGCTCCTGGATTTCCTGCGGCAATGAGGCCCTGCGTTCGTCACGCTACGCTTTCCGGCGCCATTTTTTCCAGCATGCCGGTTTTCGTTATGTCGTGAGCGATGTCGCTGCCTCTGCACCGAATATTTATTACGAGAGCGACAAGCAACTGTCGGAATATGCCGAATTTCACTATGGCGATGAATATTATGGCGTCGCCAATTTTCCGAAGGCGCTCGCCGACATTGCCATTGCGGTCATGAAGGACAAGCCGGCGCGCACTGCACTGGATCTTGGCTGCGCGACCGGACGCGCCACCTTTGAACTGGCCCGTCATTTTGATCACGTCACCGGCGTGGATTTCTCGGCGCGCTTTATCAATCTCGGCGTGCAACTGGCCAATCAGGGCAGCATCCGCTACACCCTTGCCGATGAAGGCGAGCTGGTTTCCTACAAGACCCGTCGCCTCACCGACCTGGGGCTGGATGCCGTCCGCAACAAGGTCGATTTTTTCCAGGGCGATGCGTGCAACCTGAAACAGGTGCTCTGTGGATTTGATTTCATTCTTGCCGCCAACCTGATTGACCGCCTCTACAATCCTGCGCAGTTCCTGAGCACCATTCACGAGCGCCTGAATACTGGCGGCATCCTGATGATCACGTCACCCTACACCTGGCTGGAAGAACATACCCGGCGCGAAGACTGGATTGGCGGCTTCAAGAAAGACGGCGAAAGCTACACCACTCTTGATGGCCTCAAGGACTTGCTCGGCAAGCACTTCCGCCTGGTGCAACCGCCGCAAGACGTGCCCTTCGTGATTCGAGAAACCCGGCGAAAGTTCCAGCATACCCTGTCCGAAGTGACGCTCTGGGAACGAACCAGCTGAACAAGTGCCAGCACGACAAGACAACGACAAGACTGCCCCATCCTATTTCTTGTCGAGCAATCCCTTCAGTCCGGCGAAGGGATTGTGCTTGGCAGGCTCTATCTCTTTTTCCCGCGGCGTCTCATCGCCGCCATACAACCGGTGCTCATGGTATTTGGCGTGCTCGTTGTCATGGCAGTACAAACAGAGCAACTCCCAGTTACTGCCATCCGGTGGATTGTTCTCATGATTGTGGTCCTTGTGATGCACCGTCAGTTCACGCAGATTCGAGTACGTGAATTCCCGGCTGCAACGGCCACAAATCCACGGATACAATTTGAGCGCACGATCACGATAGCCTTGCTCGCGACGCGCATAATC
>CAYGBB010000010.1:17175-18913 GCA_964347985.1 uncultured Moraxellaceae bacterium | reverse complement strand
TGTCGCAGGTTCAAGTCCCGCCATAGCCACCACATTCCACCCCTTGCGGGGTAATGAAAAGCCCGAATCAGGCATCCGCCTTGATTCGGGCTTTTTTTATGGCTTTACTTTAAAAGTCTCCACCCGAAAACAGACAGGGAGGGAGGAATTCATGTCTAGTCGAGATCAACGCCCTCATTCAGGCGTGACTGGAACGCATGTGTCCACATCAGCGCCAGTGGTGCGGCATTTTCCAGCCCCAGCGCCCGCAGTCGCACACCCATGGCGTGATCACCGTCATTCACGACAAGCCGCACCGAGCCCGGCAATGCCAGCCGTGTCGCCCCGCGCGCATTGACGGTAGACCGGCAGAGATGTCCCTCCCGACTGGAGAGCAGGGCCAGGCTGAGCGGGCCGGCAGGGACCGAGCCCCCCATCGTGCCGGCAAGGGTCATCACCGGCACCGTTGATCCGGGCACCATTACCTGGCATGCCATCTCGCGCCCGTCCAGGCGAAAGGGAATGTCCGTCACAAACTTGGGAAAGCCCCATATTTCACGTCCGGCGGCATTGGCGGCCGCCGTGGTGACCGGCAGATCCAGAATATGGAACGCGACATGGCGCTGCTCGGGCTGCTGCAAGGTTGCCAGCAACTCGCCCCAGCCCCCGAAGCGCTGCGTCTCGCCGGGGCGTGTTACCGCCACCGACAGGCCCACCTCGTTGTAGACCCCCACACTGGTATCGCGATACTCAAAACAGGCCAACGCCACCAGCGCACGGTTACCCACCGTCAGTGCCGGCACCAGCCCCGTTCCCGCCAGCACCTGCTCCACCCGCTCCTGCCCGGCAAGAAAAAATGCAAACACCGCCGAGGTGTCGTAATACATGATCGGCAGCTCCACCACACCTTCACTGGTGTCAATCGCGCGTCGCGGCACCTGAAAGAACGGGTCATCGTGCGCCACTCGGGCACCGGTCATCATCATGTTCATCGTCCTGCTCCTGAAACGGTAAGAGAGACACTGCGCGCAATGCGGGCGAGCAGGCTGGCCTGCTGATCCTCGATCACGGCCAGCCGGTTGATCTGGTTGGTACCTTCAAAAATGCGGGTCAGGCGGTTGTCGCGAAAGGTGCGCTCGATGCCGCTGTCATGCAGCACGGCACTGCTGCCCAGCAGGTCCATGGCCGCCTCGATGACGACCTGGGCACGATCCGTTGCCTGAAACTTGCAGAGCGCCGCACCATCCTGACGGGGCGTCCAGCCCTGCGCATGGCGCCAGACCAGCGCGCGAATGGCACCGGTCTCTGCCTGCAGATCCGCCAGGGTCGACTGCACATGCTGGTAGTGCAGCAATGGCCGGCCGGCCAGCGTCTCGCGACAGGCATATTCAGTTGCGACATCCACGGCCTGCTGGGCAAAGCCGACCGCCATGGCTGCCACCGGCAAGCGCGACAGATTGAGCGTGGCACGCGCCAGCCCCCAGCCATTCCGCAGGCCGCCCACCACCATGTTGTCGGGCACAAAGCATTCATCAAACTCCAGCTCGGCCGCCCCGGACGCACGCATGCCCATCTTCATTTCCGTGCGCGCCACGCGGAATCCCGGGCTGCGGGCATCCACCAGAAAACAGGTCCAGCTCTGGTAACCCTCGCCCTCCAGCGCCGCAAACACGGCAACGTAACGGGCAATGTCACCACCACTGATGAATATCTTGCGCCCGCTCAAGCGCCAGCCACCGTTACCGCGATGCGCCCGCAC
>CAYGBB010000010.1:0-17075 GCA_964347985.1 uncultured Moraxellaceae bacterium | reverse complement strand
TCTTCCACCCGAATCGCCTGCTGCCAGGCCAGCGAGTGCCGGTATTGCAGCAGCGGCACACTGCCGAGCGGGGCCGGCAGCAGATCAGTCAGCAGACCTGCCTTGCCGGCCCTGCCGAGAAGCTCCCGTACCTCGGGCAGATCGCCATGCGCCTCGCGTTGCTCACGATCAATCCGTGCCGCCAGTGGCCGGCATTCCTGTTCGGCAAAAGCCCTGACCCGGCGCCGCATGCGGCCCAGCGCGACGGGCAGATGGCGGGTATCCAGCTCCCAGGGATCGCCGGGGGAATAAGAGGAAATCGCTTTGAGAAAAGGCGTCCGGCGCAGGGCCGCAAACGGAGAAAGGGAATGACTGGCGGCCAGATAGCCCGGCAGATGGTCGCGCTCGCCGGCTTCGGCCTCCGGCAGACCGGCATGGTCACTGGCCAGGCCCGCCGCCACCAGCCCCAGCTCTTTCGGGGAGCCCCCAAGCAGCCGCCAGCAGTTCACTGCACGCAGGACATGCTCAACGCCGGTATCACGCATGTAGCCGATGCCGCCATGAACCTGCATGACGGCATTGATCGCCCGGGACAGCAGCGGCATGGCCTCGCGGCGCAAGGCCACCGCCTGTGCCACACCCAGCTCTGCCATGGCCGCATCACGCAGCAAGGCATCAACCGTGGCAAGCGCCGTGTCGAGATCCGCCAGCAATAGCGCCACGCTGTCATGCTGCTCGATGGTATGGCCACCCTGTACGCGCAGCGCGGCATAGTCATGCGCCTTCTGCGCTGCCGGCACGATTGCACCACGCGCCAGTGCTACCTGCGCCAGTTGCTGCGCCACCATCAGGGTGGCCAGTTGCCCCGGCAACAGCAGCGCCGACACACCATCTGCCCCAGCCGGCTGCCACACCACCGATTCGCAGCCCTCCAGCCCATGCGGCCAGGGGTCACGCTCACCATCCGTCCGGGCAAGGTCGTACTGAACCAGATGCATGCCATCCTGCCGCCAGCCAAGGGCGACCAGACGGGTTACCTGCGGCGCCACCAGTGCCGGTCGGGCCCGGGCACCAAACGTGTCCGCCAGCATCTCACGGTCACGCCCATGCAGGGGGCGCGCCGCCAGCAGGCGACCCAATCCCGAACGTCCGATGCCCGCCGTACCATCCAGGCTGAAGACGGCATCCTGCCACAGCGGCAAGCCCGTCATCTGCTGTGCCAGACGCCCCAGCGCAAGACTGTGCAGATGCCACGCCAGCGCCGGACTGCCGGCAGCCAGACGCCCCAATGCCGGCAACGTGAACTGCGGTGGCATGCCACGCGCCACCTCGCACCACAGCCCGTAACCCTCGTGACTGCTGTCCAGCAACCCGGCATTCTCGGCCGCACTCGTCAGTCCGACGAAGTATCCCTTTGACGGGATCTGCTCAGGGCGCAGCGGACTTGCCTCCACCTCCTGCACCACAAAAGCGGACACTGCCGCCAGCAAGGCGCTCACCTCATCCGGCAACAGGGCCTCCGGGGTTACTGCCTTGCCGCCCTCCACCAGTACACCACCTGCTGTCATGACAGGTCTCCGCCGGGGTCAAAAACCGGGGCACTCGCCGCCAGGGCGGAAGTGCTGCTGATCTGTGCTCGACAGTGGAAACACGTCGCTTGAGCACTCCCTGCTACAGTCTTACGTTCGCCCGTCACCAGCCTTGACCTTGATCAAGAATGGCCAACGCCAATACACGGACAAACATCCCGATCAGCCAAACGCAGAAACAAAAAAGCCGGGCATGTTGCCCGGCTTTTCAATGTGCACTGACGATTCAGATCACCCGCGAAAACCGCACCAGTTGCGGCGGCTCCTCACGGTGCAGATAGTGATCAAAGCAGGCCGCCACAATCCGCAGCAACAACCGCCCCCGGTCCGTCGCCACAATCCTCTCAGCCGTCACCTCAACCAGACCATCCTGTGCCAGTGGCGCAAGCCTGGCGAGATCATCACGGAAATACTCGGCAAACCTGATCCCGTGACGCTGCTCCAGCACCCGGATATCAATCACGTTCTGACACATCAGCTGCTGGATAAGGTCAGCACGCAGCACATCATCACGATCCAGATTCATGCCTCGCCACACCGGACGCCGCCCCGATTCAACGGCCGCTTCCCAGCCCGGCAAATCGCGCGGATTCTGGCTATAGCTGTTGCCGACATGACTGATGGCACTGACCCCGAAACCGATCAGGTCGCTCTCGGCATGCGTGGTATAGCCCATGAAGTTGCGGTGCAGGCTGCCCCGCTCCTGCGCCAGGGAAAGCTCATCGTCCGGCAAGGCAAAATGATCCATGCCAATGTAGCGGTAACCCGCCACTGACAGCTTTTCGATGGCCAGCTGCAACAAGCCCAGCTTGTCCTCTGCACTCGGCAACTCATCCGCATTGATCTGCTTTTGCGGTTTGAACATGTGCGGCATGTGCGCATAACTGTAAATCGCCAGCCGGTTCGGGCGCATCGCCACCACCGTATCCAGCGTCTTGCCAAAACCTTCCCGGCTTTGCAGCGGCAACCCGTAGATCAGATCAATATTCACCGAGCGAAAACCATAACGGCGACAGGCATCCACCACCGCCCTGGTTTCCTCCACGGACTGGATGCGGTTCACCGCTTTCTGCACGGCCGGATCGAAATCCTGCACCCCCAGACTGGCACGATTGAAACCCATTGCAGCCAGGGCCTCGACGTCGCCCGCATTCACACAACGCGGGTCCAGCTCAATCGAGAAATCACGATCGGCTGCGTGACTGAAGTGGAAGTGACGCCCCAGGCTGTCAACCAGCTCGCCCAGATGCTCCGGCCCCATGAAATTTGGCGTGCCCCCACCCAGATGCAACTGGATGACATCGCGGTCACGATCAAACAACGGGGCCACCAGAGAGATTTCCCGCACCAACCTGCTGAGATAAAGACCTGAGCGGGAGTGATCACGGGTAATGACCCGGTTACAACCGCAGTAAAAACAGGGGCTGAAACAGAAGGGCACATGCACATACAGCGACAGCATGCGCGGAATCGGATCGCCATTACTCTGCCGGGCCACTTCCACGAACTCGGCATCGCCGAAGGCCGGGCTGAACTGGGGGGCCGTTGGATAGGAGGTATAGCGCGGCCCCGGCCGGTCATAGCGGCGCAGCAGGTCGGCATCAAATGGGGGAATGGTATTCATTCCGCAAGCCTAGGCGGTGAACATGCGGCCCGCATTGACAGGGATCAACCTTAAGCCCTGCTGCAAATCAGTTATAAAAAATGGCCCCATATGAGAAAGCCCGGGAATCATCCCGGGCTTTCTGGCTCATCACCGCTCACCGGCGGTTATTCCTCATCCAGCGCGCACTCGGCCGCCCCCGGGGTGTTGCGGCAGCGTACCCGTTTCAGGAAATGCAGCATGTCCGCATCGTAATGTCCTTCCTTGGCCAGACGAATGCGGGCCTCCCGCATCAGGGCCATGTACCCCTCAATTTCATAGGACGGCACTTGCGACCAGAACTGTACCGGGATCTCCTCTTCACTGCGCTTGATCAGGGCAAAGGACTGGTCAAGGATACTGGCGGTGAAGTTGCGCAACTTCTGGCCATCACCCTCCTGAAAACGGTCACGCCGGATCACCATGATGCCGGTGATGTTCATGAAGGGCATATTGATGATTGCCCCCTTGCTGCCGATACCCTTGTGCAACTCCAGCGGACGCACGGCCATTGCCGGGGCCGCAATGATGTCCACCTGCCGATTGTTGAACTTGCCACCAAAGTTGGTGATATCGGCAGACACCGGTCGTGCACCGATCTGCTTGATCAGGCTGGCCTGGGTCATGTCCCAGTCGAAGGCGGCAATGCGCTTGCCGGATGCCTTCACGAGCGTATT
Source organism: uncultured Moraxellaceae bacterium (assembly GCA_964347985.1). GTDB lineage: Bacteria > Pseudomonadota > Gammaproteobacteria > Pseudomonadales > Moraxellaceae > UBA2031. Next base: position 13,188 of record CAYGBB010000010.1, on the reverse strand, counting down.
GATGTTGCGGTCATTCACGATCGGATAGACCGCCCCCAGCGGGATCAGCGAAACCACTTCATAAGGTCCGCTGATCATGCGCGACGCCGACTTCGGACTCATCAGCAGGGCAATGACCGAGCGCAACTGATCGTAGGTGGGTACGCTGCCCAAGGAGTCCAGCGTGCCCACAAACTTGTTGAGCTGCCGTCCGCGCAGATTGGTCATCAATACCGCATCACACTGGCCGGCCTTGAAGTCCTCCAGCGCCACTCGCTCATCCGTATACGGCCTGAGCTTGAGGGAAATACCCTGACGTCTGGCCTGAAGGGCATAATCCTTGGCGATACTGTAGATATCGCCCTGGGCGCCCATGATGTCAAACACACACGCCAGCTGTGCCTGTGCCGGCACGGCCGCAAGGGATACCGCTGCCAGAACGCCACACAGAAAAACACGAACACACTGCCTCATCACAACCTCATCACATGCTGTTGGCATCCCTGCACTGCCACCGGAGCTTATTCGTCTTTCAGGCTGCACTCCGCAGCACCAGGCTCATACTTGCATCGCACCCGCTTCAGCAGCGACATGGTGCGCTTGTCATACACGCCCTCGCGTGTCAGCTGAAGACGAGCCTCGCGCATCAGCTTCGTGTAGTTCAGCTTGTCGGCATCGGAAATATCCAGCCAGTATTTTGCATCAATTTCGGCCTCGGACTTCTTGATGACATCAAAGGCACGGTCCATCTGTGTCGCGATGTACTCACGGCATTTCTGGCCAAAACCTGCCGGAAACTTGTCATGTCGTATGATCAGGTTAGCCGTGATCTGGACCATTGGAAAACGGTAGATGGCGCCCTTGGTGCCCAGCCCCTTGTACAGCTCCAGCGGCTTGAAGGCCACTGCCGGCGAGGCAATGATGTCGACCTGGCCATTATTGAACTTGCCGGCAAAATTCGTGATGTCCGACGCCACCGGCTGAGCCCCCAGTTGCTGCACCATGCGCGCCTGCGACTTGTCCCATTCAAGCACGGCAATCTTTTTGCCCGCCGCCTTCTCGATAGAGTCGATCTTGCGATCATTCACAAACACATAGGCAGCCCCCAGCGGCACGATACCGGCCACTTCGTAAGGACCACTCATCATCAGGGCGGCCGACTTGGGCGAAGCCAGCAGCTCGATGGTCGTACGCACATGCTTGTAGGTCGGCAACGAACCTACCGAATCGATACTGCCGGTAAACTGGTTGAACTGACGGCCACGCAAACCCGTCATGATGACGCCTTCACACTGTCCGGCCTTGAAATCTTCAGCGGCCACGCGCTCATCGGTATATGCCTTGAGCTCCAGGTTGGCGCCCCACTTGGCAGCAGTGAGACGGAAATCCTTCATCATGTTGAAGGCATCACCCTGTGTGCCCACCGGATCAAATACACAGATTCTCTGCGTGGTGGCCGCCATTGCGCCCGCTGCCATCAGCCAGCCAGCCAGACCCATCGCGGTCAGACGCGTTGTTTTCATGCTAATCATGGTTTCCCCGAAAATAAAACAAGCCGCTCGCAAGCGGCTGATAAAACAGGATTGCCGTGCAACAGGCAGCACCTGTCACACCGCAATCAGTGGCGATCGTTATTACTCATCCTTCAGCGTGCACTCGGCCGCATCCGGCTCGCGCTTGCAGCGCACACGCTTCAGCATGGTCATCATGCGCGGATCATAAAATCCGGCCTTGGTCAGATGGATACGCAGCTCGCGCATGATTTTTTCATAGCCATCACGATCCGACAGCGGCACATGCATCCAGTATTTCGGATCCACCTCGCGCTCGGTATTGCGGATCAGGCCGAAAAAGCGCGGCACCTGCGCAGCGATATACTGCCGGCTCTTCTGGCCAAAGCCTTCCGGGAACTTGTCTTTGCGCAGCACCAGCTGGAAGGTAATCTGGATAACGGGAAACCGGGCAATGGCGCCCTTGGTGCCCAGTCCCTTGTACAGCTCCATCGGCTTGTAGGCAAAAATCGGCGCGACAATGATGTCGACCTGACCATTATTGAACTTGCCGCCAAAATTGGTGATATCCGCCGACACCGGCTGGGCGCCGACCATCTTCACCATTTCCGCCTGGGACTTGTCCCAGTCGAACACGGCAATCTTCTTGCCGGCTGCCTTGGCCAGGCTATTGATGCTGCGATCATTCACAAAAAAGTAGCCCGCACCGATCGGCACCGCGCCGGCAATCTCGTAATTGCCACTGACCATGTTCTTGGCCAGCTTGGGATTGGCGATCAGGTCCACCACATCACGCATGTGTGTGTAGCTGGGAATGGACCCGACGGAATCGATCGAGCCTACAAACTGGTTGAACTGGCGTGCCCGCAGCCCGCTGATCAGGGCACCGTCGCACTGGCCGGACTTGAAGTCCTCTGTCGCCACGCGCTCGTCGGTATACGCCCTGAGCGTGACATCCCCGCCCCAGCTCTTGGCGGCAATGACATAGTCCTTCATGGTGTTGTAGCCATCGCCCTGGGCCCCCATCGGGTCCCAGACGCACAGCACTTGAGCACTGGCAGCCAGCGGAGCTGCCAGCACCAGGCCGAGGAAACCCCGGATCAATTTGTGACGGCCAACAAAACGCATCATGACCACTCCCTGTTATTCTTGTGATTATTATTGTGACTGCGCCCATCAGGCTGCCTGGCAACCCTGATCGGCAGCGCGCCCTCATCCCGTGCGCGCCCAGGCACTTGTCCGCCTGCATTTTAACCACATTCGCGTGCCAGTCACCCATTAAGAACCGGCTCATTGGGTATGATTTAGGCGCCGAAGGCATTCTTCGCCGACCAACTGCACGGAACAGCCGTCATGATCACCCTGTTTACCGCTGCCACCCCCAATGGCCACAAGGTTTCCATCCTGCTCGAGGAGCTGGGTCTGCCCTACCGGGTGCACCCGCTGGACCTGCTGAAAAACGAGCAGAAGGCCGACTGGTATCTGGACATCAATCCCAACGGCCGCATTCCTGCCATTATTGACCACGACAACAATGACTTTGCCGTCTTCGAGTCAGGGGCCATCCTGATCTATCTGGCGGAAAAGGCCGGCGTGCTGCTGCCGTCGGAGCCCAAGGCCCGCTCCCGGGCACTGCAATGGCTCATGTTCCAGATGGGCGGACTGGGCCCGATGCAGGGCCAGGCTCATGTATTCTTTCGCTATGCGCCCGAGAAGATTCCGTTTGCCATCAGCCGTTACCAGAACGAGACGCGTCGGCTTTACGAGGTGCTGGAGACACAGCTCCAGAAAACACCCTTCCTGGCTGGCGACTACTCGATTGCCGACATCGCCGCATTCCCCTGGGTGCGCCTGCATGACTGGGCGGGGGTCACTGTGGACGGACTGCCCTCCGTACAACGCTGGCTAGCCGCGATTGCTGCACGTCCCGCCGTACAGCGCGGCCTGGCCGTCCCGGCCAAAGGCGACAAGTCAACCCAAGCCTTTCGCGACCACCTGAAAAAGTTCCGGAACCCGGACTGACTACACCGCCGACGAACGCAAATCTCAGGCAAAAAAAGGGGATGGCAAATGAACGCCATCCCCAAGAGGGTTACCACAACCACAAAAACTGCCTTACAAATTCAGCGCATTTACTACATTCAGTACATTAAGCAGCAAGGGGCACTCAGGCAGCCTTGCGCTTTTCACCAGCAGCAACCAGCTCATCAAACAGCTTCTGGCCTTCTTCAACCACCTTGAGGCCCGTCAGCTTCTGCTTCATGGCTTCAACCTGCTGCTTGAAGTTCTCGGTCGTCAGCTTGTCGGCTTCATCAATCAGCACCTGAACCAGACCAGCCACCACCAGCAGGGGCTTGGGGGTCTCGGCAGCCTTTTCGGCACGGGCTTCAGTGCCCACGGCGATCAGACGCTCGTACTGCTTCTTGCCTTCTTCTTCGGCCTTGGCAACCAGGCCAAGATTGGCCAGGTACACCTGCTCGCCAATGTTCTTTACACGTTCAACCAGTCCCTGCTGCTGCTCGGAAACCTGCTTAAGCTCACCCATGACTAACTCCCTGAAAAGTTCAAACCCGTTCTTTAGGCCCGGAATGCTGGAGGCTCGGGCCAACAGGGTGAATTATAGGAACACTGGATCACTGCCGCCCCAACATTGTCAGACAAACAGTCAATATCTCAAAAAAATCACATGGTGTCCGACAAAATGCAGGGCAGCCTCCAGAACTGCCTCCCCCAGAATGCATGAAGCCCGCAACAGCGGGCTTCATGCTCAGCACGGACTTGCGGCTTACTTGGCCGCTTCGATCGCCTTGAGGATGTCGGCCTTGGCCGCCTCAGCGCCTTCCCAGCCCGTGAGCTTGACCCACTTGCCCGGCTCCAGCGCCTTGTAGTTCTCGAAGAAGTGCTTGATTTGCGCCAGCAGCAGCTCAGGCAGATCCGTGTATTCCTTCACGTTCTTGTAGAGCGGGGTCAGCTTGTCATGCGGTACGGCAATGAGCTTGGTGTCGATCCCGGCTTCATCTTCCATGTTCAGCTTGCCGACCACGCGAGCGCGGATGACACAGCCCGGTTCGACCGGGAAGGGCGTTACCACCAGCACATCCAGAGGATCACCATCTTCGGAGAGGGTGTGCGGGATGTAGCCGTAATTGACCGGGTACGACATGCCCGTACCGATGAAACGGTCAACAAACAGGGCATCGGAGTCCTTGTCGATCTCGTACTTGATGGGCGCGGCATTGGCCGGGATTTCGATGATCACGTAGATATCGTTCGGCACATCCTTGCCGATGGGGACATTCTTGTAGCTCATGGCTTGCTCTCGGAAGGGGATAGAAAATCGGGGCGCAGTATAGCGCCCCGGCGGGACTTGCCCAATGCCGGCCGGTCAGTTCCCTGATGGCCAGCCGCAACGCCGGATTACTGTACGTTTTCCTGCTCGGTAAAAAGCCCGTCGAACAGTGCCGTGGAGAGGTAACGCTCACCCGCATCCGGCAATATCACCACAATCATCTTGCCCGCATTTTCCGGGCGGGCGGCGACACGGGCGGCGGCACACGCTGCTGCACCACACGAGATCCCCGCCAGTATCCCCTCTTCACGCATCAGGCGCCGGGCAAACTCGATGGCATCCTCGTTGCTCACGGTTTCCACCGCATCCACCAGTGAAAGGTCCAGGTTCTTCGGCACGAAGTTGGCACCCAGACCCTGGATCTTGTGGGGTGCCGGGGCCAGTGGCTGACCGCTGAGCGACTGGGTGATCAGTGGCGATGCCGCCGGCTCCACCGCAATGGTCCGGATCGCCTTGCCCTGCGTCTTCTTGATGTAGCGAGAAACACCGGTCAGGGTGCCCCCCGTACCCACCCCTGCCACGAAAATATCCACGGCACCATCGGTATCGGCCCAGATCTCCGGTCCGGTGGTGGCCTCATGAATGGCGGGATTGGCGGGGTTCTCGAACTGCTGTGGCAGGAAATAACGCCCCGGCTCACTGGCCACGATTTCCTCGGCCCTGGCAATGGCGCCCTTCATGCCAAGGGCAGGGTCGGTCAGAACCAGATTGGCGCCGAGCGCCTTCAATACCTTGCGCCGCTCCAGCGACATCGACGCCGGCATGGTCAGCGTAATGGCGTAGCCTTTGGCGGCCGCCACAAAGGCCAGGGCAATACCGGTATTACCCGAGGTCGGCTCGACAATGGTCATGCCCGGCTTAAGCACGCCGCGCAGCTCGGCGTCCTTCACCATGGCCGCGCCAATGCGGCACTTGACCGAGTAAGCCGGATTGCGCCCCTCAATCTTGGCGTACACAGTGGCATTGCCACCCACCACACGATTCAGTCTGATCAGCGGCGTATTTCCGATCGAGAGTGAATTATCATCATACAAGCGCGCCATGATCGCATCTCCCTTTGTAACAAAGGGCATCACTATCAACGGTTTGATGGCACGATGCAACTTGAGGCGCGCTGCCGCAAACCCCATCCAGGACCTCGCATGAAACTGCTGCAAACCATGGTCATTTTTCTCGGCGCGGCACTGGTCATGGTGCCGCTGCTGAAGCGCTTTGGTCTGGCGTCGGTCATTGGCTATCTGGCCACTGGCGTAGTGCTGGGGCCGCATGCCATGGCACTGATTGGCGACACGCACCAGGTACTGGAGTTTGCCGAGTTCGGCGTGGTGATGCTGCTGTTCCTGATCGGCCTGGAGCTGGAGCCGTCACGACTCTGGGTATTGCGTCACTCCGTGTTCGGTCTGGGCGGCCTGCAGGTACTCCTCACCGGCCTCCTGTTCATGGGCGCGGGACTGCTCTGGGGTACCAGTCCTGCGGTGAGCTTCATCGTGGGCTTTGGCCTTGCCATGTCCTCCACGGCCTTTGTGTTGCAGTTGCTTAGCGAAAAAAACCAGCTCACCTCGCAATACGGGCGCAAGGCCTTTGCCATCCTGCTGTTTCAGGATCTGGCCGTGGTGCCGCTATTGGCGGCAATCCCCTTGCTGGCCGGCCAGGACACCGATATCGGCTGGCAGGATCTGGGCAAGCTGATTCTGGTTGCCGCCATCTTTGTTGTCTCCAGCCGTACCCTGGTGCGTCCTGCCTTCCGCTTCATTGCCGGTGCCGGTGCACGGGAAATGTTCACCGCCGCCGCACTGTTCATTGTCATCGGCGCCGCGATCCTCACTGAACTGCTCGGTGTCTCCATGGCCATGGGCGCCTTTGCGGCCGGCATCCTGCTGGCCGACAGCGAATATCGCCACGAACTGGAAGCCAGCCTGCAACCATTCAAGGGGCTACTGCTCGGCCTGTTTTTTATTGCGGTTGGAATGACCGCTGACATTCAGCTGCTGCTACATGAGCCACTCTCCATTATCGGCCTTGCCCTGCTGCTGATGCTGGCGAAATTCCTGCTGCTCATGCTGATTGGCCGCCTGAGTGGTGCCGACCTGCACTGCAATGTGCATCTAGGCGTAGCACTGTCCCAGGGAGGCGAGTTTGCGTTTGTGCTGTTTACGGCCGCCACGGCAGGAAAACTGCTGCCTGCCGACCTGGCCGAACGACTGATCCTGATCGTGACCCTTACGATGGCACTGACGCCACTGGCCTTCATGTTGCTGGAAAAGTTTATCGAGCCCCGCCTGCGCCCTCGTGAAGACCGACAGTTTGATGAAGTCCCCGAACAGGGCACACCGGTCATCATTGCCGGCTTTGGTCGCTTCGGGCAGATCGTGGCACGCGTCCTGCGCATGCACCACATTGCGTTCACGGCACTTGAGGCCGATGTGCGACAAGTCGACTTTGTCCGGCGCTTCGGCAATCGCGTGTACTACGGCAACCCGGCCAACATCGAACTGCTGCGCTCAGCAGGAACGGCCAATGCCAAAATATTTGTACTGGCCATGGACAATGTCGAAGACTCGGTTCGCACCGCCGAATCCGTTCACCACCATTTTCCAGACATTGTCATTTACGCACGCGCCCGTGACCGTGCCCACGCGTATCGGCTCATGGATCTTGGCGTCAGGGTCATCAATCGCGAAACCTACCTGTCCAGTCTGGCTCTGGCGGAAAAAGTCCTGACCGGGCTCGGCATCTCCGAAGAACAAGCCGCACAGGGCGTCGCGCGCTTTCAGGAGTATGACGAGGCTCTGATCAAGCGCCAGCACGCCATTTACCAGGACGAAGCCCGCCTGATGGAAACCACCCGCCAGTCGATGGATGAACTGGAAAACCTTTTCGAGAGCGACGCCAAGGCCGCGGCGGCAACGCAAAAACCGGACGACTGAAACCATATGCCTGCGTGCATAAAAAAACCGGCTTTTCAGCCGGTTTTTTTATGCACATGTGAGCGTGGCGAATTACTTCACGTAATACGTCTTCAGCGGCGGGAATCCGTTGAATTCCACCGAGCTGTACGAGTTGGTATAGGCACCCGTTGTCATCCAGTACAGGCGGTCACCCACGGCCAGATTCAGCGGCAGCTGGTAATTCGAATTCTCGTACATGATGTCGGTGGAGTCGCAGGTCGGGCCCGCGATGACCACCGTGCCCGTCGGCGGATTGCCTTCCAGCTTTTCCATGTAGATCGGGTACTTGATCGACTCGCCCATGGTTTCCATGAGGCCCTGGAACAGGCCGACATCCAGATACACCCAGCGATTGAGGTCGGTACGCGATTTGCGCGAGATCAGCACCACTTCCGACACCAGCACACCGGATTCGCCCACGAGGGAACGCCCCGGCTCCAGAACGATTTCCGGCAGGTTATCGCCGTAGTCATCGTGCAGGTAACGCAGGATTTCTTCGGCATACACATTGATCGGATTCACTTCCGAAATGTAGTTGGCCGGGAAGCCGCCGCCCATGTTGATCATCTTGAGCTCGATGTCTTCTTCGAGCTTCATCCAGTCGAACATGTATTTCACTTTCGACAGCGCCGCATCCCAGACAGCAATGTCCTTCTGCTGCGAACCGACATGGAAGGAAATACCGTAGGGGATCAGGCCCAGCTGCTTGGCCATGACCAGCAGATCAATGGCCATGTCGGGATGGCAACCGAACTTGCGCGACAACGGCCACTCGGCGGTTTCGCCGCCCTCCACCAGAATGCGCACAAAAATCTTGGAGCCCGGTGCATTGTCGGCGATGGACTGCAGATCGGCCTTGGAGTCCGTGGCATAGAGACGGATGCCCTTCTCGTAGGCGTACTTGATGTGCGCCGCCTTCTTGATGGTGTTGCCATAGGAAACCCGGTCTGGCGACACGCCGGTGTCCAGCACCCGGTTCAACTCGAAAATCGAGGCGATGTCGAAACAGGAGCCGAGATCACGCAGCAGCTCGACCACCGGCTCACCCGGGTTGGCCTTCAGTGCATAGTGCACCTTGGCAATCGGAAAGCAGCCGGTCAGCTCTTCATATTTCTGCTTGATGATTTCCAGATCCACCACCAGAAACGGGGTTTCCTTGGTATCAGCAACGTCGCGGATCTTCTTCCACTCGGCATCAGTACAGTAGTCAGCAAGGCGCATGGCAATCACCATCAAAACAATCGAATGGAAAGAGCCCCTGGAAACTGGCACACGATGGCGATGTCTGCATGACAGTTTCGAGAGGCTCTTTAACCCGGGTCAGGTTGCTGCGACCGCTGTCGCGGGACGCCCTGGCACCGACAGCGCGAAGGGTAAAGGCAAAGGCGGGGGCAATCAAGATTGATTACCTCATAACCTGCCGGGATTCAGGGCCGGCGACCGATACGCAACGGCAAGGGCCAGCGCACGGTCAGCACCTGCCCTGCCGCCCCCCAGACCGGCAGGAGCCGGGAACGCAGCAACGGCAATGGGTCTGACCCGGTCTGCTCGCGATAGCGCGCCGTGGCCGACCAGGTGCCGAGGTAGCCGATCAACTGATCCAGCGTCCACTCCGCCGTCATCTCCTGGGCCGGAAAAGCGAGTTCGGGCCAGGGAAACGGCAAGGTACGGTAGTCGTTTTCGACATGGGCGCGCTCCGGCGGCCAGTACGGCCCGACCGTCACCTGATGGAACTCGCGCAACAACGGGTCCAGTGCCGCATTGATGCGGACCCCGCTATAGGTCAGCAGTGCCAGCACCCCGCCCGGCCGCAACACGCGCCCGGCCTCGGCATAGAAGGCGGGCAGGTCAAACCAGTGCGCAGCCTGCGCAACCAGAATCAGGTCCACCGAGGCATCCGGCAAGCCACTGGCCTCGGCAGGCGCCACCGCGAAGCGGACATTGGCCGGCCCGCTTGCCGCCGCAATCTGGGCGGCACTGGCATCCGTGGCCAGCACTGCCGAAAAGTGCACCGCCAACCCCTCTGCCGCCTGACCATTGCCGGTCGCGCAATCCCAGGCCTGATCATGTCCCGGGCAAACGGCGGCCAGATCCTCAAACAAACGCGCCGGGTAGCGGGGGCGGAAGCTGGCATAGTCCGCAGCCAGCGCAGAAAAGTGATCCTTGAACTCAGCCACGATCACTGTCCGTGACAGCAGGCACGGATTCGGATGTGGTTGTGTCATCCCGTGGTGATGGCGGGCTGAGCTGGTCAAGATAGCGGATCAACCGATGCTCGTTCCACAGGGCCACGCTGGTGAACAGGATGATCACCAGAATCAGCATGCCACAGCCGATAAAGGCCAGATTCCCCAGTGCGGCCAGGGTGGCCAGTTTGCCGGTATCAATCCTGCCACCCTGGAGCTCCCGCACCAGCGCCTGCGGGTCCAGAAAATAAGGCACATTGACCCACAACCAGGCATAGAGACCGCCCAGCACCAGGGTCAGTAGCAGCGCCAGCCAGGGCCAGTAACGGATCTGGCGGCGGCGACGTTCGATATAGGCAATCTGGGGCGGGGCAAGAGCAGGCATCAGCAATCCGGCAGGCAGTGACATGCGCGAACGCTATCAGGGCGGCGCGGCAGTCTCAAGCCGCGTCACCCTGCCCTGCGTCGTAAACCTGTGTCATGCCCATGCGAATACGTCGCGAGGGCTGCTCATCCCGTTACAGGTTGGTCTCCGCATACTCCGCCAGGATCGAGCGCGGCACTCCGTGCAGTTGCAGATGTCCACCATGACGAAAGCCCTTGAAGCGCTCACTCATGTAGGTGAGACCGGAACTGGTCGGACTGAGATAAGGCGTATCAATCTGCGCCAGATTGCCGAGACAGACCACCTTCGAGCCTTCACCGGCACGGGTAATGATGGCTTTCATCTGGTGCGGTGTCAGGTTCTGGCACTCGTCAATCAGGATCAGTGAGCGCTGAAAGCTGCGGCCGCGAATATAGTTCAGGGCCTTGAACTGGATATTCGCTTTTTCTTTCACATACTCGATGGAACCGGAAGGGCTGGCATCATTGAGATGCAGGGCCTCGATATTGTCACTGATGGCCCCCAGCCACGGATCCATTTTTTCTTCTTCCGTGCCCGGCAGAAAGCCATGCTCTTCCGCCAGCGGTGGCGTGGAACGCGTGGCAATGATCTTGTTGAAGCGCCGCTCGACAATCGTCATTTCAATGGCCGCGGCCAGGGCCAGAATCGTTTTCCCCGAACCCGCCGGACCGGTGAGCGAGACCAGATGCACGTTCGGATCCATCAGCAGATTGAGCGCCAGTGCCTGATGGATATTGCGCGGCACCAGTCCCCAGGCCTGCTGGTTCATCAGGGACTCGCGCGGCAAATCCACCAGCACCACCGTGTCACGCTCGATCTCGCGCACGCGCCCGACAAAACCCTCCTCATCCACAATGAACTGGTTGAGGTAGAGCGCGTCATCAATACAGTCACGCGGCACATGATGCAGGGTTTCTCCCATCCCCTGCACGGTATCGACGGATTTCACCCGGTCCCAGAACGAACCACTGACTTCATGGTAGCCCCGTGCCAGCTGCTTGATGTCCGAGACCAGCTGATCGTTGTGATAATCCTCCGCCGACAGCCCACAGGCGCGCGCCTTCAGGCGCATGTTGATGTCCTTGGTCACCAGCACGATCTTGGTGGAAATGTCGGCCGCCTGCAGTGTTACCAGCTGATTGATGATCTTGTTGTCGTTGAGTTCATTCGAGAGGAAGTCCTTGCCCGGACTGTCCTGAGTGTCCATCAACACGGACAGCGTGCCGAGGTGGGTGCGGGTAATGTCGCGCCAGATGGGGACGCCCTGACGAATCTGCTCAGGCGCTGCGTTGCCGAGAATGGCGTCAATCAGGCGGATGGCGGCACGACACTCGGCTGACACCGAGGCCTTGCCGGACTTGAGCTTGTCGAGCTCCTCCAGCACCGTCATCGGGATGATGACGCGATGTTCTTCAAAGTTCAGGACAGAGTCGGGATTGTGAATCAGAACGTTGGTATCGAGGACGTAGGCAATCTTGCGCTGGAGAAGGTTGTCTTTATTGTCTTCCATGTCTGCACCTGAACAACGTAAGGGGATAAATCGCGCGAGCGCGACCCGGGAACGGCAACGAGATCCGCGTCAGATCATGTCGTGCTCACCCTCCCCGCAGCCTTTGCCACACGTCATCAGGTTGCTCCGAACATAGCGCACTTTTTCATGCCTTGAAAAGCCTGTTTTCCTGATTGTGCGAATTCGCACAATCACACAGCACGACACCGCACAGAGCAGCGACAGCGCACTGCATCAGGGCACCCGCAAGGTAGCTCGGCCTGAGGCACGGAAAGGCCGGACGGTGACGATTTGATGACGGACTGGAATCAGACCGGATGAACACCCTTTGCAGCGCAGGGGCTAACGCCTAGAATCCGCGCGTCCCGCATTGCCTGCTGTGGCAATGCCCTGCACCCCTGAACCCCGACCACCCCGGAGCCATCATGAGCCAGTTCGACAACGTCAGCGTCGTCAAGAAAGCCAATGTCTACTTTGACGGCAAGTGTGTCAGCCACAACGTGCTGTTTGCCGACGGCACCCGCAAGTCGGTTGGCGTGATTTTCCCGTCCTCGCTCACCTTCAATACCGGTGCACCGGAAATCATGGAACTGAACGCTGGCCGCTGCCGCATCCGCCTGCAGGGCGCCACCGAATGGACGGAATACAAGGGCGGCGAATCCTTCAAGGTGCCCGGCAATTCCTCGTTCGATATCGAAACCCTGGAAATGCTGGATTACATCTGCCACTTCGAGTGATCAGGTGTCGATAATAAAAAAGCCGGCGATTCGCCGGCTTTTTTATTGATCAGTACTGCGCAACCAAACGCGGCGGCTAGTGCCGGTGAATCTCGACCGACACATGCACCAGCTCCTGGCGCAAGGCCAGCAACCGCTTGTAATGCTCCGGCGGCTGCGGGCTATCGGCAAACACGGATATCACTGCCGCATAAGAGCGGCTGCCCACCCGCACGATATGCAGGTCGGTCACCCAGGTGGCAGGCTCTGACTCCAGCGTATTCCGGATGAACAGCGGCAGCTCGTCGCTGGGCAGACGATCCACCAGTTGCGCCGTCGCATCGCGCAGCAAGCCCTGCGCCCAGTGCAGGATGATGACCGCCCCCACAATCCCCATCAGCGGGTCCAGCCAGCGCCAGCCCAGATACAGCCCCGCCAGCAGCGCCACGATGGCAAATACCGAGGTCAGCGCATCCGCCAGCACATGCACATAGGCGGCGCGCAGGTTGATGTCGTGCCGGGGCCCCTGGTCGTGGTCGTGGTCGTGGTCGTGGTCGTGGTCGTGGTCGTGGTCGTGGTCGTG
>CAYGBB010000009.1:2087-18980 GCA_964347985.1 uncultured Moraxellaceae bacterium | reverse complement strand
AGCGCCGGAAAGCCTTCAGCCAGGTTGAAGCGCATCTGGTAGCCGAACACGGAGTGCGTGCCGGTGCCGGTGCGGTCGGACTTGAAGGTGCCGTGTTCGCGCACATGGCGCATGAAATCGAGATATTGCTTCACGACGCAGTCACTCCGGTGGGCGGGTTGAGACGTTGGTTGCGGTAGGCCAGCAGCATGAGGACAAGGCCGCCCAGAATCATCGGGGTGGTGAGGATCTGCCCCATCGTCATCCAGTCAAACAGGATGTAGCCCTTGTCGGCATCCGGTTGCCGGAAGAATTCCACGGTAAAGCGGGCGGCACCGTAGCCGATCAGGAACAGGCCGGACACGGCCATGCGGGGCCGTGGTTTGGCCGAGTACCACCACAGCAACACGAACAGCACGAGGCCTTCCAGTGCCGCCTCATAGAGCTGGGACGGGTGGCGAACCAGGTTGTCGACATGCGGAAAGATCATGCCGTAGGGGTAGGCGGGATCAATCACCGGACGCCCCCAGAGTTCGCCGCCAATGAAGTTGCCGATGCGGCCGAAGAGCAGCCCGGTCGGGACCAGGGGGGCCACGAAATCCATCATGTTGAACCAGGGTTTCTGGTACTGGCGGCAGAACAGGGCCACGGCAATCAGCACGCCGAGCAGGCCGCCGTGAAAGCTCATGCCGCCTTCCCAGACGCGGAGGGCCCAGAGCGGATCGTCCAGCAGGCGGTCAAAACCATAGAACACGACGTAGCCGAGGCGGCCACCGAGAATCACGCCCATGGCGATGTAGAACAGCAGGTCGGAGAGCATGTCGGCGGTCCAGCCGGAGCCGGGGCGGCGGATACGCCAGAGGGCGAGGCCGTAGCCGGCGCCGAAGGCGAGCAGGTACATGAGGCCGTACCAGTGCACCTTGAGCGGGCCGAGCGAGAGGGCGACGGGGTCGATCTGGGGGTAAACTAGCACGAGGCGGTTCCTGTCCTGTGGCGGGCAACAAGCGGTGGATTCTCCCACGGTTGTCCCCATATTCAACACATCGATGTGTAATTGCGGGATGACTTATTCATGTGCCTGATCGCCGTGGCCTGGCAGGCCCACCCCGACTACCCCCTGATCGTGCTGGCCAACCGGGACGAGTTTCATGCCCGGCCGGCGGCCCCGGCACAATTCTGGACGGAGTCACCGCAGTTGCTGGCCGGGCGCGACCTCAGCGCCGGCGGTACCTGGCTGGGGGTGACCCGGCAGGGGCGCTTTGCGGCCCTGACCAACGTGCGTGAACCCGGTATGGTGAAAGGCGAGCGCTCGCGCGGACTTATTGTAAGTGCTTACTTGCAGGAAGACTCAGGCGCAGAGGCGTATGTGGCGCGGGTGACGGCAGCAGGCGAGGCCTACAGCGGGTTCAACCTGCTGGCCAGCGATGGCGACAGCCTGTGGTGGACCAGCAACCGGGGTGCCGGCCCGCGCTGTCTCGACCCCGGCATCTACATGCTCAGCAATCACCTGCTGGATACGCCCTGGCCCAAGGTGGAGACCCTGCGTGCCGGCTTTAGTGAACAGCTGCAGCATCCCGAACCGGAAGCCCTGCTGGCCTTGCTGGAGGATGAGCGCGAAGCGGCCGATATCGACCTGCCGGATACCGGGGTTGGCCTGTCCATGGAACGCCTGTTGTCCGCGCCCTTCATCCGCTCCCCGCTCTATGGCACCCGGGCCTCGACTGTGCTGCTGGTGGGTCATGAGCGCATCCGCTTTCTCGAGCAGAGTCATGGCCCGGACGGCCCGGGCGAACGGGTGTGCTTTGGTTTTGACCGGCAGGGGACGGCATGAAGGCGCTGCCACGGTCGTTCTATCGACGCGATACCGAAACCGTGGCGCGCGAGCTGCTCGGCCAGCGCCTGTGCCGGCGCCTGCCCGACGGCCAGCTGCTGAGTGGCATCATCGTCGAGACCGAGGCCTATCTGGGCATGGAGGATCGTGCCTGCCACACCTTTGCTGGCCGCCGCACGCCGCGTACCGAAACCATGTATGCGGCCGGCGGGGTGGCCTATGTCTATCTCATCTACGGCATGTACTACTGCCTGAATGCGGTCACGCGCGATGCGGGCGAGCCGGAGGCGGTGCTGATCCGGGCGCTGGCGCCCGAGCAGGGACACGAGCACTGGCAGCCGCGCTATCCGCGCCTGAAACCGCAGCAGTGGCTGAGTGGCCCGGGTCGCCTGTGCCGTGCACTGCACATCGACAAGACCAGCAATGGCTTGTCCCTGCAGGCAGGAGACCTGTGGATCGAGGCGGCGGGCACGGTGGATACTGCCAGCATTGTGGCGGGTCCGCGGGTGGGCGTGGCTTATGCGGGCGCAGCGGCACAATGGCCGCTGCGTTTCCATGTGGCCGGCGAACCGTCAGTGTCCCGGCCACGTTGAGGCTGCTGGCGTTCCCGTTACATCCTGGCGCTATTGTGGCAGCACATAGCGGACGATGATTTCGCGTTCGGCCTGTTTCACGCTGAGATAGTTGTCGAGAAAGGCGTTATCAAAGCCTGCGGAATGCAGCAGCGCATTTTCGAGCGCCTCCGACAGCTCCAGGGCCGCCTTGCGCTTGCGCGATGCCGGGTCTTGTTCCTGAAAGGCAATGTTGTCGAAGTACGACTGCAGGGCCATCAGTTCGAACGTGTCCGGCTTTTGCTGGTCCTGACAGAAGTGGGAGAGCAGCGGGGCCAGATTGGCTGAGCCATATTTGGTACAAGCATCCTGGCTTGTGATTACGTCCATGATCGTGTCTCGTTCCTGAGTGGCACTGGCAAAGGTTTATCAGGACTTTGAAAAAAAGCCCACTCTCGCCGATGAAGGGCGTGATGGACGTACTGAGTGGAGGATCAGCCCTTGTTCTTGGGACGGACCAGGTCCATCAGGCCGAGATCTTCCAGCTCGAATTCCACCATGCTTTTGATCACCGCCGCATTGTCGACCTGCATGACCTGGTCGAGCAGGGCGCGGGCCTGTTCATACGGAACCGTGCGTAACACCTTGCGCACGCGCAGCAGGTTGCTGGCGCTCATCGACAGGGAATCGAAGCCCATTGCCATCAGCAGCACGGCGGTTGCCGGGTCGCCGGCCATTTCGCCGCAAATGCCGACCGGTTTGCCAATGCGGTGCACTTCATTCACCACCAGTTGCAGGGCGCGCAGCACCGAGGGGTGATAAGGCGTGTAGATGTCTGCCACGCGGGCATTGTTGCGATCGACGGCAAGCATGTACTGGGTGAGGTCGTTCGAACCCACCGACACAAAATCCACCAGTTGGGCCATGTCCGTAATCTGGAAGACCGTGGCCGGTACTTCCACCATCACGCCCACGCGGGGCATGACAATCGGAACACCTTCCTCTTCCTGCACTTCCATCACGGCACGGTGAATCAGGTGCAGCGCTTCCTCGATCTCGAAGACCGATGAAATCATCGGCAACATCACTTGCAGGTTGTCGAGGCCGATCGCGGCCTTCAGCATGGCGCGGATCTGCACCATGAAGATTTCCGGATGGTCGAGCGTGATACGAATGCCGCGCCAGCCGAGGGCGGGATTGTCTTCCTTGATCGGGAAGTAGGGCAGATCCTTGTCGCCGCCGATGTCGAGGGTACGCATCGTGACAGGCAGCGGTGCAAAGGCTTCCAGCTGCTGGCGGTAAATGGCACGTTGTTCCTCTTCACCGGGAAAACGTTCGCGCAGCATGAAGGGAATTTCCGTGCGGTACAGGCCGACGCCTTCAGCACCACGATCCTTGCCGCGGGCGACATCCGCCATCAGGCCGGTATTCACATACAGCGCCAGGCGATGACCGTCCGGCGTTTCCGCCGGCAGATCCTTGTAGGCCTCGAGTCCGGCAATGAGCTGCCGCTCTTCCTTGATGATTTCCTTGTAGCGCGTGCGCAGCAGGCGCGATGGCTGCACATACACGCGGCCCTGGTAGGCATCAACAATCAGTTCGGTGTCGTCGAGCTGCGTGACGGGAAGGTCGCTGACACCTACCACGGTCGGCAGGCCAAGGGCCCGGGCCACAATGGCCATGTGTGAGTTGGCGGCGCCGGTCACGGTGACAATGCCGGCAATCTTGTCGAGCGGTGTTTCTACCAGCATGGCCGTCGTGATTTCTTCACCGACCAGAATGGATTTGTCGGGAAAATCACGGATGCCGGAGCCTTCCTGTTTTTGCAGGTGCGCCAGAATGCGCAGGCCAAGGTCGCGCACGTCTGCCATGCGCTCACGCAGGTAGGGATCATCCATGACCGCAAAGGCCTGCATGTGCTCATCAATGACTTCGCGCAGTGCCCCCTGCGCCCAGTTGCCGGCGACGATGTGTTCCTCGATCTCGCCGGCCAGCGCATTGTCGTCGAGCATGCGCAAATACACATCAAACAGCGCCCGCTCTTCCGGCATCAGCGTGGTCGCCATTTTGGCATTGAGCTCGCTGATTTCCTGACGTACAGCGATGACGGCCTGTTGCAGCAGCTCCACTTCGGCATCGATATCGTCGGCAAGACGATCGGGGACGGAATCAATATCGGCTGGCGGATACATGACCACGGCGCGACCGAGCACGATGCCGGTGGCGCCGGCAATGCCGCTGAAAATACGGGTGACATTGCTGCGCGGTGCCGTGCGTGACATTTCCAGTCCGCCAATGGCCTTGGCGTGTGCCACGACACCGGAAAGCTGGGCCGACAGCGTCACCAGAAAGGCTTCTTCGTCTTCGCCGAACTTGCGGTTGTCGCGTTGCTGCACCACCAGTACACCCAGCACCTTGCGCCGGTGCATGATGGGAGCGCCGAGAAATGCACTGTATTTTTCTTCGCCGGTTTCCGGCAGGTAATGGTATTTCGGGTGCGCCGAGGCATTGTCGAGATTGATGGGTTCTTCACGGGCACCGCATAGACCGACCAGGCCTTCATTCCAGGCCAGCGATACGGTGCCGATGGATTCGGGGTTCAGGCCCTCGGTTGCCATCAGCACATAGCGATTGGTCTTGTCGTCGAGCAGATAAACAGAGCAGACCTCGGTGCCCATGGTTTCGCGCACACTCGTCACCATGGTATCCAGCGCCGCCGTGAAATTCGGTGCGGAATCCACTTCCTGTACTATCTTGCGCAACCTGTCCAGCAGCATCGCTTGTTCCGGGGCGGCCGTACCGCCATGTCTGATCTGTCGGAGAAAAAGTCTAGCCGCGCAAGGGCAGGCGCGGTGCCAGCTCCATCAGGGCGCGGCGATAGACCTCGCGCTTGAAGGAGACCACCTGATTCAACGGGTACCAGTAGCTCACCCAGCGCCAGCCATCAAATTCGGCCGGGTGCGATCGGGTAAGGTCGACCCGGTTGTCCCCGCTCTCCAGCTGCAGCAGGAACCATTTCTGCTTCTGGCCGATGCACACCGGCCCCTTGCCGTCGTTGCGCACAAAGCGCTGTGGCAAACGATAGCGCAGCCAGCCCCGTGTGCTGGCAACAATGCGCACATCGGGGGCCTCCAGGCCAACTTCTTCCCAGAGTTCGCGGAACATGGCCTCTTCCGGCGACTCGTTTTCGATAATGCCACCCTGGGGAAACTGCCAGGCATCGTGCCCGGTTCGCCGGGCCCACAGCACCTGACCCTGAGGGTTGGCGAGGATGATGCCCACATTCGGGCGGAAGCCATCGGCGTCAATCATGGCTGTGTCTCAAGAAAAGCGTTCAAGTTCTTGTTTTATAAATACTCTAGGCATGGCGGCAGGAGCAAGCGCGGGAGCGTTTATTTTTGTGGGGGCGGGCTGCTGCCCCCTCTTGAGGTGGGGGATGCGGTCGGCCTGGGGTATCATTCGCGCCCTGCTTCCGGAGGCCACCATGACCCTAGCCATCTTCGATCTCGACAATACCCTGCTGGCCGGCGACTCGGACCACGCCTGGGGGGAATACCTGGTCGAGCAGGGCCATGTCGACGGCATCTGGTACAAGGCCGAGAACGACCGCTTCTACAGCGATTATTGCCGGGGCGAGCTGGACATCATTGCCTACAGCGAGTTTGTGTTCTCGGTGCTGGCACGCGAGGACGCCGCCACGCTGGCGGCCTGGCATGCCGGTTTCATGGCGCAGAAGGTGGCGCAGATGATCCTGCCCAAGGGCCGTGAGCTGCTCGCCAAGCACCGTGAGGCCGGCCATCGCCTGCTCATCATTACCGCCACCAACCGTTTCATTACCGGCCCGATAGCCCATGAACTGGGCGTCGACGAGCTGATCGCCACCGAGCCGGAAATGAAAAGCGGGCACTACACGGGCAAGGTGGCCGGCACCCCCTGCTACCAGCACGGCAAGATCGAGCGCCTGCAGGAGTGGCTTGCCCTCAACCATGAATCAGCCGAGGGCTGCTGGTTCTATTCCGACTCGCGCAATGACATCCCCCTGCTGGAGTTCGCCACACATCCGGTGGCGGTGGACCCGGACGAAGCGCTGCGCGCCCATGCGGCCGCCAATAGCTGGCCGGTATTGTCCCTGCGCTAACGTCAGGGTTTGCCTGCAGGGGTCACCAGTGGCCCGGTCAGTCCCGATACGCCCAATGCTTGCAGGATTTCCTGTTCTGCCGTGGTCTGTACCCGCTCGGCAATGGTGATCAGGCCGAGGCCGCCCGCAATGCTGGCAATGGCTTTCACCACGGCCTGATTGCCCGGATTGCTGTCGAGTCCGGTAATCAGGCTGCTGTCGATTTTCAGATAGTCCAGTCCCAGGTCATGCAGGTGCGGCAGGCTGCTGAAGTGCCGGCCAAAGTGGTCAATGCCGACATGGCAGCCCAGTGGCCGCAAGCGGTCGGCGAGTTGACGCAGGGTTGGCAGTTCGCTGCTCAGGCCATGCTCGCTGACTTCAAACCACAGGTGCCGCGCCATCTCCGGTTCAGCGCCCAGCAGGGCGGCCAGGGCATCGAGAAACTCGGCGGACTGGGCGGACTCGATGGCCAGGTTGAGAGCCAGAGGATGCGGGTGGGCGCGCAGCAGCGCCAGTGCTTGCCGGCACGCCTCCAGATCCAGGGCAGGGGTAAGCCCCATGCGCGTTGCAAACGGCATGAAGCGTCCGGCGGCCAGTTCGGCGCCAGTGTCCGGATGACGCAGGCGCAGCATCATTTCATCGTGCAGCGGGCGGCCATCGCTGTGTGTCACCGGGAAGGCCTGCAGGAAAAAGCACTGTTCGCGAAGGCCCTGGCTGAGCAGCGCCTGCCAGGGCAGGTCATCGCTGTGGCGTTCGGGCACCTCCTGCACGGTCACGGCGTTGTCACCGGCGGCAATGGCCGCCAGCAGGGCCTGCTCGGTCTGCTGCCGGACCTGGGCTGGCGCCTGACCATGGTGGTAAAGCGCGACGCCAAGGTGGAGATGGTTGCCGTTCAGGGCAAACTGGCTGTCCAGCAGCCCGGTGACACGGGATATCAGTCGTTCCCCCAGCGTTTGTGCGCCGGCCTGATCCAGTCCGGGCGCCAGCAGCATGAACTCGCCACCGGCCAGGCGGGCGGCAACGCGCTCATGATGATCCGTGATGGCGTCGCGCCAGATATCGGCAATGTCGCGGAGCAGGCGGTCACAGCCTTCATGCCCGAGTTTCTGGTTCAGGTTTTGCAATTCGTGCAGATGCAGCCAGAAAACGGCGCCATGGCCGGCGGCATCCTCTTCGGCCAGGGCGGCGGCCAGGCGTGAATCAAACCAGCTTTTGTTGGCCAGCCCGGTCAGGGGGTCGCCATTGGCTTGCTGCTGCAGGGCCTGGATACGCGCCGCCTCCTCGGCAAACATGACTTTCAGTCGCGCCACCATGGAGTTGAGTGCCTGCACCATCGCTTTGAGTTCGGGTATGCGCGGCACATCAATGCTGATGAAGCGGCGTTCGGTAATGGCGCCGGCCTGTTCGACGACGCGATCCAGGGGCCGGCGAATGGCACGCAGCAGCAGTGAGCCGAGCAGGCCGGTGAGCAGGCCGGCAGCACAGATCCACAACAGCAGGCGAATAGCGCCGGCCCACAAGGCAATGTAGGCAAATTGCGTGTCGGCCAGCACCAGGACTTTGCCGGCCTGATTCCAGCCATCCGAGACCAGGGCTTCGCCTTCACGCGCCTGAATCGGGTACAGCCTTGTGAACCATGTCGGCACACGACCGGTGCGAGCATCATTGCGGCGCTCCACCACCGTTTTTCCTTGCACGTCGGTGTAACGGATATGGCGGAAATGGCCGCTGTCGAACAGCGCGCTGACGAGCAGCTCGTTCATCGCCGGATCCTGGCGTTGCTGCGACATCGACAGCGCCAGTGAGGCCGCGTTGTCCTTGCTCTGTGTGTACAGCTGCTGTTCCAGATAGTCCCGGGCCGTCAGCATGCTGACCACAAAGCTGCCAAGAAAGGCCAGGGTTGTCGTGAGGATCACGACCAGCCACAGCCGTCTGAAAAGTGACATGCCGCTCTCCTTCATAGCGAGCCCTCCAGTTGCATGCGTTCCATCAGCATGGTCCAGCGCGACAGGCGCTCGACCGGGGCGGCGGTTTTGCCACCGAGTGCCCAGATCCCGTCACTGTTGAAGCTGAATACCGGCTCCAGGTCCGGGCGCCGTGCTGCCGGGCGGATTTCGTTGAGCAGATTGTCCAGTACCAGCGGTTGGGCGTCCGGCGTGGCGTAATAGGTGAGCACCATGTGTGCTTGCGTGATGTTGCTCATGGGACCGCCGATGCGTGCACGCACGTAGGTCAGGCGCAATTTCTGCACGGGCACGCCGAGTGCTTTCAGGGTGAAGTACTTGATGATGGTGAAATCTTCGCAATCGCCGGCACCCATGCCCAGCGTTTCGCCGGGTGTTGCCCAGAAATCGGCCTGTTTCCAGAGCGTGGCGTCGTTGTTGAACTGCAACATGCGATTGAAGAAATCATTCACGCGCATGAGCTTTTCCTTTTCTGTCAGGGGTTGCCATTGCGGCATCTGCACTTGCAGTTGCTGGACACGATCCCTGCCGTCACTGCCAAAGCGTTGGGCAATCGTTTGCTGCAGGCGCACCAGGTCCATGGCCTTGCCGGGCACCCAGACAGCACCGCACAGCACCAGGATGTAAAAAAACCGGTACGCACCCGATCGGGGAAAAGGCACAGCAGCAAACCGCTCCTGCAGCATGAGAAGTCCTGATAGGGCCATTCGTCTGAAAGAGAAGTGAATGGCACTGTTTCCGGTTTTTTTCAGTGTAGGCGTGCCATTGGCAGCTTGCAGCATTTTCGCGGTGAACTATTACTTCTGGTGCTTTACAGCAGCTTTTGACTGCCTGATTTATTAGATAGGTGGATGCAGTGTTTTTTTAAGGAGTTAGCCGGCGTCTGTTTAGTCCGGTTGTTCATAAGGAGAGCATCATGAACACATTGCTGCGATGGGTGGCGATTTTCGTTACCTCCCTGGTGGCGGGTCATACCCTCGCTGCCGACGTGTCAACGCTATCGGGGGCCGTGGAAGAAGCGGTGATGCGCAACCCGGAAGTGGTGGCTCGCTACCATGCCATGACGGCCGCTGGCGAAGAAATGAAAGTGGCGCGTGGCGGTTATTACCCCAGGCTGGATCTGCGTGGCTATATCGGTTCCGAAACACTGGAACAGCGCGATCTCGATGCGCTGGCCGGCCCTGACCGGCTGGATACCTACAATGTGGATGGCGGGGCGCTGACCTTGCGCCAGCTGCTGTTTGACGGCTTTGCCACCTCAAAGGAAGTGAAGCGCCTGCGTTACGCAAAACGTGTGCGTTATTACGAAATGTTGTCAGTGGCGGAGGATGCTGCCCTCGAAGCCACACGGGCCTTCATGGATGTGGTGAAGTATCGCAAGCTGGTGGATCTGGCCAAGGATAATTACGCCACCCACAAGGAAGTTTACGAGCATGTACGTCAGCGGGTGGAGGCCGGCATCGGCCGCGGTGTTGATCTGGAACAGGCGGGCGGTCGTCTGGCACTGGCAGAGTCAAATCTGGTGACCGAGGCGTCCAATCTGCATGATGTCAGCGCCCGCTTTCAGCGTGTGGTGGGAGTTAATCCACCTGATCCCCTGCAGGATCCTGGTTCATTTTCCGGCAAGCTTCCTTCCAGTGATGAGCTGATGCAGGGCGCCTTCCGTTCTGCACCGGAAATGAATGCGGCACTGGAAAATATTCGTGCCGCCCGCGCCGAGATGAAATCCAAGAAGGGCGCCTACTGGCCAACCCTTGCCTTGCAGGTCAGCGTTGCACATGACCGCAACGTCGATAACCTGATTGATCGTGAAACCCGGGGCCGACTTGAGTTGTTGCTGAATTACAATCTGTTCAATGGCGGTTCGGACCGTGCGCGGGTGCGGCAGTACAACGAGAAGTTGTATGAGTCGTATGACCTGCGTGACAAGGTGTGCCGGGACTTGCGTCAGACGACACGGATTGCATGGAATGACACGCTGAAACTGCAGGACCAGTTGCAGTTCCAGGATCAGCATCAGCTGGCCACGGCAAAAGCGCGCGATGCCTATCGCAAACAGTTCGATATTGGTCAGCGCACCTTGCTGGATCTGCTGGATAGCGAAAACGAACTGTACGATGCCCGCCGCACTTACCTGATTTCCGAAGCGGACAGGGAAGTGGCCCATGCCCGGGTGCTTGCACCCACGGGCCATCTGCTGGAAACCCTGCAGCTCAAGTCGATTGGCAGTGACGGTGTCAGTGATGATGATGACGTGCTGGGTGACGGGGACCGCGTGTACTGCACCCTCGATATGCCGCAGAAAGTGGCCAAGCCGGCAGATCGGCCGGTCACTCCGTTGCCAAAGCGGCGTCGTCTGGAAAGTTTCACACTGAAGGCCGATACGTTGTTTGCGTTCGACAAGGCGGATCTGTCAGCAAGGGGCAAGGAGTCGCTGGATGGTCTGGTGGATGCCTTGATGGCCCATGCAAAACACAAGGACCGCACCATGAATGTTCATGGGTATACCGATCGCCTGGGGTCAGACAGCTACAACCAGCGTCTGTCGGAGCGGCGTTCGCAGACGGTGCGTGATTATCTGGTCAGCAAGGGCTTGCCGTTTGATCAGGTGACCGCGCAGGGGCATGGCGAGGCGGATCCGGTGACGGGAACTACCTGCGGTCCGGGTGACGTGGCGACCAAGGCCCTGATTGATTGCCTGCAACCGGATCGTCGTGTGGTGATTGATGTGGAGGGTGAGGAAGAAGTGGTCATCCAGTATGACCCCGACGAGAAAAAGTGGGAGCGGGCAGACCCGCCACCACCTGCAACTCCCTGATGCAGTCACGCGGGGCAGGTGAAGCAGGCATGTTGCCGGTTTCGCCTGCCCCGTTTGGTGTGTTCAGGTTCCGGCAGGTGTGTGCGCTTCATCCCAATGCGGTCCTGCAGGGCTTGCTGTTTTTAGCGACTGGCAGTACATCTGCAACCTGTTCCTGATGAGGAGTGGAGAATGAGAATGCACAGGGTGTTTGTAGTGGCAGGCCTGTTGCTGGCGCTGGTGGCACCGGCTCATGCCAGTGAGGAAGCGCTGGATGAGGCGCGCATGGCGCTCGACACAAAGCTGGCCAATACTGTAGGGGTGATTTCAGTCGGCACGGGGGACTGTGACGGTACGCCGTGTATCAACGTGTTTGTGGAAGAGATGACACCTGAAGTCACCGGGCAGATTCCGGCTGAGTTCCAGGGCTTCAAGACCAAGGTGCAGGTCGGGGCCCCGATCGGTTTCTGAGGTTGTCACGGCACCCCGACAGTCGTTGCAGGGAGTGCTCTGACGTGTTGCACCGTATGGAGAATAATGATGCGTACATTATTCTTGGTGAGTGGTTTGCTGCTGGCGCTGGCAGCCCCGGTTCTGGCCGATGACCTGACGGCGGAAGAGAGGCTGGATCAGGCGCGCATGGCGCTTGACACTCATCTGGCCAAAGCGGAGGGGGTGATTCTGGTGGGCACAGGGGATTGCAGTGGTGATCTGTGTCTTTACGTGTATGTGGAGGAAGTGACGCCTAAGGTCACCAGGCAGATTCCTGCCGAGTACAAGGGGTTCAAGACCAGGGTGCAGTTTGCGGCGCCGGCTGCTTTTGGTCTCTGAGGCTCTCCCCGCAGCCCGCCCGTCCTGTACAGGACGGGCGGGCTTTTTATTGCCTGGAGGGCCTGAAGCGGTACGCACTCACGCCAGCGAAAGGCTGGTGCCCACGCTGGTAAAAACATCCATTTCCTCGGTCAGGTTCTGTACCAGCAAGGGGTAGCCAGCCAGCCAGCCCGCCGGGAAAACCAGCTCGTAGTGCTGGCCATCGCTGCGCAGCTGAATGGCGGGCAACGGTTCGCGGCGGTGGCTGTGATGCAGCAATACGGCAAGGCGCAGCAGCAGGCAAAGTCTCAGCAGTCCGGGGCCGCCGGCCTCGACAATGGCATTGAACTGCTCCGGTTTGATCTTGCGGCGATGGCTGCCAACCAGCAGGGCCAGCTTTTCCTGTACCGGCTGTGAAAACCCGGCCATGTCGGAATAGCGCAGCAGGTAGGCGCCATGCTTGTGAAAGCCGGCATGCGAGACCGCCATCCCCACTTCATGCAGCCGGGCGGCGCGCAACAGCAGGTCGCCGTCGGCTTCTTCATCCAGGCCAAGGATTTCCGCAGTCTGCTCAAAGAGGCTGGTGACAGTGTTTGTCACCCGTTCTGCTTGCGCGGCATCCACATGGTAGCGTGCCATCATGGCCTGCACCGTGCGGTCGCGGGCGTCTTCGTGGCCAAAGCGGCCCAGCATGTCATGCAGTACCCCTTCGCGCAGGGCACCATCGGAATAGTCCATCGCGGTAATGCCCAGCTCTTCAAAGACGGCCCAGACAATGGCCAGCCCGGCCGGCAGTACCGACTTGCGATCCTCCTTGATGCCCGGCAATACAATTTCGTTGACATGCCCCAGCTTCAGCACCATGCGCAGCAGTTCCTGCACGGCATCGGCGGTAAGCTGGTCATTGCCCTTGTCCAGTCCGAGACCCGTGGCGACCTGGAACATGGCCTTGAAGGTGCCGGACGAGCCCACGACGCTGTCCCAGCCCAGTTCCCGGTAGCGTGTGCTGAGGGGGGCCAGCTCCTGCCGCGCAGCCGTGATGGCACGGTCCATGGCCTTGGCGCTGATCACACCCTCCGGGAAAAACCGGGTAGCGTAGCTGACACAGCCCATGTAGGTGGACTCCATCACCAGCGGCTCGAATTTTTCGCCAATGATGAGTTCGGTCGAGCCGCCACCAATGTCGATCACCAGGCGCCGGTCACTGCTGGCCAGTGTGTGGGCGACACCCATGTAGATCAGGCGTGCTTCTTCACGGCCGGCAATCACCTCGATGGGGTGTTCCAGTATTTTTTCAGCCTTCTTGAGAAAAGCGGGCGCATTGCGTGCAACGCGCAGGGCATTGGTGCCGACCACACGCAGCCGGTCCGGGGTGATGCCGGCCAGATGCTGGGCAAAGCGGGACAGGCAGGCCAGCGCACGGGCCTGGGCTTCTTCAGTCAGGCGGTCCTTGTCATCGAGTCCGCCCAGACGCACTTTTTCAGACAGGCCCTCCACCAGCTTCAGCTCGCCATGGTCGAGGCGGGCGACGGCCAGGTGAAAGCTGTTGGAGCCCATGTCCACGGCAGCTATAAGGCCATCTTCGCGCAAGCGTGGTGTGCGTGGCATGCCGTTCCCCGGATCGTGAAAGACGCATATGGTAGCGCAGACCGGCTGACTGCGGGGTGCTGGACTGTGGCACGGCAATCATGCCGGCGGTTGCGGTTTGTTCAGGCGGTAATCGCGGCCTGGCTCTGTTATGATGTTCGCCTTCTTTGAATGCCCTGCGGAGACGACAAATGGCCAACGAACTGATCGTGAACGCCACTGATGCCAGCTTCGAGTCTGATGTACTCAAGGCCGATGGCGCTGTGCTGGTGGACTACTGGGCACCGTGGTGTGGCCCGTGCAAGATGGTTGCCCCTATCCTGGACGAGCTGGCCAGTGAATATAAGGGTCGTCTCACCATCGTCAAGGTGAACGTGGATGACAACCCCGGCATCGCCCAGAAGTACGGTGTGCGCGGTATTCCCACCCTGACGCTGTTCAAGGCGGGCAGTGTCGAGGCGACCAAAGTGGGCGCCTTGTCCAAGTCACAGTTGACGGCGTTTCTGGATTCCAATATATAATGACTCCTACGCGGGCCGTTCAGCGGCCCGCGCGTTCAACGCACGCCGTCCGGTTCCAATCCGGAAAACAGCCCGATCTGCCTTGTTTCTGCCCTGTTTGCAGGCGCAAGCAGCAATCTCCCGACTGTTTCTGTTCTCCACGCGCTGACTCAGGAACACTGATTCAAGAGCTGATTCGAGAGCATCGCCTCAAGACTCTGACTCAAGAGCAGGCCTCTCTGGCCGCTGGCGCCGTTGCGTTGCCCCCTCTATTCTCCCCCGCGTTATTCTGATTTTTTATGAATCTGACTGAACTCAAGAAAAAGCCGATTGCCGAACTCGTCAAGATTGCCGAGGAAATGGGCCTGGACAACATGGCCCGCAATCGCAAGCAGGATGTCATTTTTGCCATCCTGAAAACCCACGCACGCAATGGCGAGGAAATTTTCGGTGATGGTGTGCTGGAAATCCTCTCCGACGGCTTCGGCTTTCTGCGTTCCTCCGAGGGGTCTTTCCTCGCCGGCCCGGATGACATCTACGTCAGCCCTTCGCAGATCCGTCGCTTCAATCTGCGTACCGGCGACACCATCGCCGGCACCATCCGTCCGCCGAAAGAAGGCGAGCGCTATTTCGCGCTGCTCAAGGTTAATCACATCAACTTTGATGCACCGGAAAATGCCAAGAACAAGATACTGTTTGAAAACCTGACGCCGCTGTTCCCCACCCAGCGCATGGTGATGGAGCTGGGCAACGGTTCGACCGAAGATCTGGCGGCCCGTGTGATCGACCTGATCGCCCCCATCGGCAAGGGCCAGCGCTCGCTGGTGGTGGCGCCGCCGAAAGCCGGCAAGACCATGTTGCTGCAGAACATTGCGCACTCCATCACGCGCAACAATCCGGAAGTCTTCCTGATTGTGCTGCTCATTGATGAGCGTCCGGAAGAAGTGACCGAAATGCAGCGCACGGTGCGCGGCGAAGTGGTTGCGTCCACGTTTGACGAGCCGCCCGCCCGTCATGTGCAGGTGGCTGAAATGGTCATCGAGAAAGCCAAGCGTCTGGTCGAGCACAAGAAGGATGTGGTGATCCTGCTGGATTCCATCACGCGTCTGGCCCGTGCCTACAACACCGTGATCCCCAGCTCCGGCAAGGTGCTCACCGGTGGTGTGGATGCCCACGCGCTGGAGCGCCCGAAGCGTTTCTTCGGAGCCGCCCGTAACATCGAGGAAGGTGGTTCGCTGACGATCATTGCCACCGCGCTGATCGAAACCGGCTCCAAGATGGACGAAGTGATCTACGAAGAGTTCAAGGGTACGGGTAACCAGGAAATCCATCTGGACCGCAAGATCGCGGAAAAGCGCGTGTTCCCGGCCTTTAACATCAAGAAATCCGGCACCCGTCGTGAAGAGCGGCTGATGGGCGAGGATGAATTGAAAAAGGTGTGGATCCTGCGCAAGATCCTGCATCCGATGGATGAAATCGCTGCCATCGAGTTCCTGCTCGACAAAATGAAGGAAACGAAAACCAATGACGAGTTCTTCGATTCAATGAAGCGCAAGTAATTTTTTCGTGAGGCACGAAAAAGCCCGCGTCGCTTTTACCTGAGCGACGCGGGCTTTTTGTTGGGCGGAATGCCTACGGGCGTTCCGTCACCTTGCGCTCAATCGTTTCCAGCAGGCGTTCGGCAATGCCGTAGCCATACTGCGCATCAAGCTCGCGGATGCAGGTCGGGCTGGTGACATTGATTTCGGTGATGTATTCGCCAATCACATCCAGGCCAACAAAAATCAGTCCGCGCTTTTTCAGTTCCGGCCCTACCTGCTGCGCCAGCCAGCGATCCTTCAGTGTGAGCAGTCGGGGCTCGCCGATGCCGCCAGCGGCCAGGTTGCCGCGCACCTCGTCACCCTGCGGCACGCGGGCCAGCGCATAGGGAATCGGCTCGCCATCAATCATCAGGATGCGTTTGTCGCCCTGTTTGATCTCGGGAATGTAGCGTTGCGCCATCACCGGCTGGCTGCCGTTGCCGGTCAGCGTTTCCAGCACGGCGCCAATATTGGGGCCGCCAGCAGTCAGCCGGAAAATGCCGGTGCCGCCCATGCCGTCGAGCGGTTTCACGATAGCATCGTGCTGCTCGTGCACAAACGCACGCAGCTTTTTCATGTCGGCTGAAATCAGCGTCGGCACCATGCAGTGCGGAAACTGCGTGGCAAAGAACTTTTCGTTGCAGTCACGCAGGGACTGCGGCCGGTTCACCACCAGCACACCATCGGCTTCGGCCATTTCCAGAATGTAGGTGGTGTAGACAAAGTTCATGTCAAAGGGCGGGTCCTTGCGCATCAGGATCACGTCCATGTCGGCCAGCTTGCGTGTCTGGCGTTCGCCACGCTCAAACCAGTTGTCGCTGTCGTGAAAGACCTGCAGCGGTGCCATGTCGCCAAAGGCGACGCCATCACGCACAAACAGGTCGGGCTGCTCCAGATACCAGAGTGTGTGCCCGCGTTCGGCGGCGGCCCACAACATGGCCATCGTGGAGTCCTTGCGGATCTTGATGTGCTCGATGGGGTCCATCACAACAGCGATGTTCAGCGACATGGCAGGGTATCCGGTCGGTCGTTATGAGTTGATGCCGTACTGCGCACGGTAGGTGCGGATGGCGTCGAGGTGTTCGCTGCCGGTTTCTTCCAGATACGTGATGATCTGTTCCAGCTTCACGATGGAGATCACCGGAATACCAAAGTCGCGCTCCACTTCCTGGATGGC
>CAYGBB010000009.1:0-1987 GCA_964347985.1 uncultured Moraxellaceae bacterium | reverse complement strand
GCTTCACGATGGAGATCACCGGAATACCAAAGTCGCGCTCCACTTCCTGGATGGCGGACAGCTCGCCCTTGCCCTTTTCCTGACGGTCCAGCGCCACGATGACACCGGCGGCCTTGGCGCGGGCCTGTTCGATGATGGTCATGACTTCGCGGATGGCGGTGCCGGCCGTGATGACGTCATCAATGATGAGGACGCGACCGGTCAGCGGGCTGCCGACCAGCGTGCCACCTTCGCCGTGGTCCTTGGCTTCCTTGCGGTTGAAGCACCAGGGAGTGTCGATCTCGAACTCGTCGCAGAGTTGCACGGCTGTTGCCGCGGCCAACGGAATACCCTTGTAGGCCGGTCCGAACAATACATCGAACTCCACGCCCGAGGCGCGGATGGCCTCGGCATAGAAGCGGCCCAGTTCGGACAGCATCTTGCCGGTGTTGAACAGGCCGGCATTGAAGAAGTAGGGGCTCTGGCGGCCGGACTTGAGGGTGAAGTTGCCGAAGCGGAGCACGCCGTGGCGGAGAGCGAAACCGATGAATTCGCGCTGGTAGTCACGCATGGGAAAAGGCCGTGTGGTTGCAGGGAGACTTGCCCGGTATGATAGCCGTTCGCTTTTTCACCTGCCATGAATTGTCCCGGGGTCGTCCTGATGCGCATTGTTTCCGCCAACCTCAACGGTATCCGCTCGGCTGCCAGCAAGGGTTTCTTTGACTGGCTGGAGACCAGTGGTGCCGATGTCGTCTGCATCCAGGAAACCAAGGCCCAGGAGCATCAGCTGGACCTGCTGCACCGCCCCGATGGCTGGCACACGTATTTTTTTGATGCCGTGAAGCCTGGCTACAGCGGTACGGCCATCTTCAGCCGGCAGAAGCCCGATGCGGTCAGGACCGGTCTTGGGTTCGGGATCTGCGACACCCAGGGGCGCTGGATTGAAGCGGATTTCGGTCCGTTGACCATTGTCTCGCTGTATTTGCCCTCCGGCTCGGCCGATGAGGCGGCACAGGCGCGCAAGGACCTGTTTCTGGGTGAGCTGATGCCGCGCATGAAAGAGTGGCGCAAGCAGGGCCGGCAAATGATCATTTGTGGCGACTGGAACATCGTGCACAAGGAAATCGACATCAAGAACTGGAAGGGCAACCAGAAGAACTCGGGTTGCCTGCCGCACGAGCGCGCCTGGCTGACCACGCTGTTTGATGAAGTGGGTTATGTCGATGCCTTTCGCGTGGTGAACCAGGAGGCGGAGCAGTACACCTGGTGGTCCAATCGCGGCCAGGCCTATGCCAATAACGTCGGGTGGCGCATCGACTACCAGGTGGTCTCGCCCGACCTGAAAGACAAGATCATCAGCACCAGTATTTACAAGGACGTGAAATTCTCCGATCACGCCCCGCTGATCCTCGACTACAAACTTTGAGCTGCATCCTGCAGATGCAGACGAGAACCGTCATGACCGAAAAGAAATTCACTGCCCCCGATGCCGCCACCGTCAAGCGCTGGCGCGAAGACATTGTTTTTACCGAAGCCGTGCGTGGTTGTGAGTTCAACTTTCACACCACCTGGGGCATTTTCTCCCCGCGCAGCATCGACGAAGGCTCACGCCTGCTGCTGGATCACCTCGACATCAATCCGGCGGATGATTGCCTGGATGTCGGTTGCGGCTATGGCGTGCTGGGCATGACCATGGCCAGGCTGGCCCCGCAGGGCAGGACCGTGATGGTCGACAAGGATTTTGTGGCGGTGGATTACACGAAGGTCAATTGCGAACGCAACGGCCTGAAGAACACGGAAGTCTTCCTGAGCAACGGCTTCAACCAGATTCCGAAGGACTACAAGTTCGACCTGATCGTCTCCAACCTGCCGGCCAAGGTTGGCAACGAACAGCATTACCTCTACCTGTTCGATGCCTACGACCGCCTCAAGCCCGGTGGCCGTTTTGTGGTGGTGACCATCACCGGTCTGCGCGAATTCATTGCGCGCACCTGCAAGGAAGTTTTCG
>CAYGBB010000008.1:0-18988 GCA_964347985.1 uncultured Moraxellaceae bacterium | reverse complement strand
GGGTGCAAAGAAGGAAAACATCTTCGTCGCCGACTCCAAGGGCATCTGCTTCGAAGGTCGTCCGGGCATGGACGAGAGCAAGGCCAAATATGCGCAGAACACCAGTTTCCGTGTGCTGGCCGATGCCCTGCCGGGTGCCGACATGTTCCTGGGGCTGTCTACCGCTGGCGTGCTGAAGCCGGAAATGATCAAGGACATGGCGAAAGACCCGATCATTTTCGCCCTGGCCAACCCGACACCGGAAATCATGCCGGAGCTGGCAAAAGAAGCCCGCCCGGACGCCATTATTGCGACAGGCCGCTCGGACTACCCGAACCAGGTCAACAACGCGCTGTGCTTCCCCTATATTTTCCGTGGTGCACTGGATGTCGGTGCCACCACCGTGAACGAGGCGATGAAGCTGGCCTGTGTATTCGCCATTGCCAAGCTCGCCCATGTTGAACAGTCAGAAGCCACCAGCAGCTATGGCAGCGACAGCAGCCAGTCCTTTGGCCGCGAATACCTGATCCCGAAGCCGCTGGACCCGCGCCTGATCATGGAAATAGCGCCAGCCGTGGCCAAGGCGGCAATGGACACCGGTATTGCCACTCGTCCGATCCAGGACTTTGATGCCTATCGCCAGAAGCTGTCTGAATTCGTATATAACTCCGCCTTCATCATGAAGCCGGTGTTTGCCAAGGCCAAGGCCGAGCCCAAGCGGATTGTGTACGCCGAGGGCGAAGATGAACGCGTACTGCGTGCCGTGCAGGTGGTTGTCGATGAAGGCCTGGCCAAGCCACTCCTGATCGGCCGCCCTGCCGTTATTGAAAAGCGGATCGAAAAGCTGGGCTTGCGTATTCGTGCCGGCAAGGACTTTGTACTGATCAATCAGGATGAAGACCCGCGCTTCAAGGAATACTGGACCTATTACCACAAGCTGATGGAACGCAAGGGGGTTTCACCCGAGCTGGCCCAGAAGGAAGTGCGTCGTCGTGCCACCCTGATCGGCTCGCTGCTGGTGCACTTCGGCGAAGCTGACGGGATGATATGCGGTACGTTTGCCAACTATGGCCTGCACCTCCGTTACATCAACCGCATCATCCCGAAAAGGGCAGGCGCCACCAATTTTGCGGCGATGAACCTGCTGATGAGCGAGAACCGTACGCTGTTCATTTGCGACACATATGTGAACCCGGACCCGACGGCGGAACAGATTGCCGAGATGACGCTGCTGGCGGCAGAAGAAGTGAAGAACTTTGGCCTGACGCCGAAAGTCGCCCTGCTCTCGCACTCCAGCTTCGGCAGCGAAGACACTGACAGCGCCCGCAAGATGCGCAAGGCCTGGCAGTTGCTGCAGGAAATGGCGCCCGAGCTGGAAGTGGAAGGCGAAATGCACGGTGATGCCGCGCTGGATGAAGCCATCCGCAACCAGGTATTCCCGAGCAGCCGGCTCAAGGGTGCTGCCAACCTGTTGATCATGCCAACACTGGATGCCGCCAATATTGCCTTCAATCTGCTGAAGGTGGTGTCGAGCAATGGCGTGACGGTGGGTCCGATTCTGCTGGGTGCCAGCAAGCCGGTTCATATCCTCACACCATCTGCTACGGTACGCCGCATCATCAACATGACGGCACTGACCGTGGCCGAAGTCTCCTCGATGGCTGCAACCAAATAAGCGCAGATACCCTGCAATAAGGGATATCCCGCAATAAAAAAGCCGGCGCAAGCCGGCTTTTTTATTGCATTCCCGAAACGGGAATACGCTCGATCAACTTGCCACGCCCGCCCAGATCAGGCGGCCCCTTCCGCCAACTCGGCACCAGGCATGGGCAGATCCACTCCCTTGGCCTTGTTGATGGCCTCAAGCACCCTGTTTTCTTCCAGCCGCTCGAATGTCTTCGGCAACAGTCGGCGGGCAAGCTTGTTCAGCGGCTTTTCAACGATGGCCGGCAGCTTGATGCCCAGCGGGTTGGACTCCATCAGATCCGCGCTGGAAATAATGCGAGTGCCCATCAGGTAATCAAACCAGGGACGCGTCACACACCAGTTGGCATCCTGGTTGGAGTTCATGTGGTGATCATAGTGCCAGGGGATGGTCTTTTTCCCCCACTCCGGATCCAGATGCGAACGACGGTGCACATAATAATAACGGCCCGCCGCGTAATACGTCCCGAGGGTGAAAAAGGGCGCAACCGGAAACAGCAGCGTCGTGCCCGCCGTCAGCACCAGAAGGGACTTCACCTCATTTCGTACCCTCCAGTTGCGGAGCCCTTCGCTATAGCCGTCATCACCATAAGCCTTGGTTCGCACAATCTTGTGATGGGCCCAGTGGCTTTTCATATTGGTCGGTGTCGGGCTGTAGCGCGGCTGGCCCTTGCGTGGCGTGCCATGCAGCAGATGCTTGTGGGCATACCACTCAAAACCGTTGGCAAACACAAGGGCAATGGGAAAACCAATCATGGTGGAGGCCTCTTCTTGAAATGGCTGACATGGCCATGTTGCCCTCCCCTCGTCGCTCACTCTTGACCACTGACGCCGTTGTTTTTGACAATTCACGCCAAAATAGCGGACCCTGTCCTTGACTGGCCCTTGCTCGGACTATCGGGAAGAATTCATGTTTGGCGGTTTATACGTAAGTGGGGCCCTGACCGGTCTGCTGCAGGAATTTCTGGACAGTGAAAAGCTGGAGGCGCCCGCGTGCCGGGCACGGCTGGCGAACTGGCCGGCAGACAGCCGGATGCCCCTGGCCGAATGGATTGCCCTCCTCGATCTGGTTGCCGAGGTGGACCACAGACCTGCCCTCGGCCTGGCCATAGGATCACGGGTGCAGCCCCGTCATGCGGGTGTCATGGGGTATCTGGGACTGTCCTGCGACACGGTGGGTGAGGCACTGCTGCGCTTCGAGCGTTATCACCGGCTGGTATATGACGGCAACCCGATCCAGCTCGACATGTCTCCGGCCGGTGTCAGCATCAGTTGGGGAATCGTGCAAGGCCGCCCCGGACAACTGGCGGATGAAACCGCCATTGCTGCCTTTGCCACCATCACCCGCATGCTGATGGACCATCCGGCAAGCGCACAGCGCGTCGAGTTTGTGAATACACCTCCGGCCGATCTGAAGCCCTATGAAGAATTTTTCCAGTGCCCGGTGAGCTTTGGTCATGCCCGCACTACCGTGACCTTTTCAGCAGACTACCTGGGCATGCCGATACGCTATCGGGACCCTGCCTTACGCGCATTGCTGGAACAGCAGGCCGAGGCGCTGTTACGCACGCTGCCGGAAGATGATGATTTTGAACATGCCTTGAAACAGGCGCTGGTAAAAAGCCTGCACAATGGCGAACCCACACTGGAGGTGGTTGCCAACACCCTGCACATTTCGCCGCGCACCCTGCAACGGCGTCTGGCCGATCGCGACATACAGTTTCACGGTTTGCTGGAAGCAACACGGCTGGCGCTGGCCCGTGAGTATCTGGGCAATCCGAACCTTTCCCTGACGGAAATTGCGTTGCTGCTTGGCTACTCCGAGCAAAGCGCATTCAACCGCGCATTCAAGCGCTGGACCGGACAAACACCGAAGCAGGCAAGAACACACACCGGATGATCACCAGCCGGAAAGGGATTCCGTGGTGCAGGACAGCTCACGCCACAGGGTAAGAAATTCAATGGCACGCTCCGAGCATCCACCAATCACCGGATGCAGGCGACAGGCCAGCGAACGCCGTCCGTTACACAACACGGTACTGACCGCAACCGGATAGGCAGGGCTTCCGGGAGCCGAACACGTCAATGCATCAAGAAACGGGACATTCCACTCGCCGAGATTCGAATAGGAACCGGTATGGCGGCCTGCAGGAGCCTGCACAAGGCGATACAGCAGATTGATGCCGCGCTGCCCGATGTAGCGGCCGATGGTCAGGGCGATCCATTGCCGCCAATGCTCATGGCGGGCAAAGCGTGCTGAAATCTGGTCCTTCAGGGAAACCGGTGCCGTATTGCCCGACACGCTGACCATGAGTCCGCTGCAATGATTCATGACAGGGTCACCACAGTCGACTGCACCACGAAGATTCACCGGAAACACCCAGGACATGACGCTTTGCACATCAGCAAGCGTGGTGCGTACGGCACGATCTGCCGTCCACAACAGCCAGATGGTGGAACTGACACCTGCGGCCCGGGCAGCAGACTCCACCTGCAGGGTTTGCTCTGGCGTCAGCACCAGGCTGATGGGCACATGACTTTGACTGTGCTTCTGGCTGGCATCCAGATGATTCCATTCAATTGCAGTGGCTGGCACATCAAGGGGACGGCGCGTTCGCCAAAGCTCACGCCAGTCGGGCTTCTTCATGCTCCGCGAGGATGGCAGGGGGCCGCAGTCATGACCACGCTCACGCAACAGCACGGACAGCCCACCCAGACCATCACCAAAGCGATGCGACCGCCGGTGCCAGTCAGGCACCGGCTCACCATTCTCATAAAAACCGAACCACATGGTGTCATCGACACCATTCCGGCGCCGGGCCTCATACCACATGCCAACGTAGTCTGTGCCCGTGAATGGAATGTCTGTTTTATCAGTGCGGGTGAGTGTGCTCTTGCCGACAGTTGAGCTCATCATGATCCCTGCTCCACTGGCGCCGGCTTTGGCGTTGCCGGCACAGGCGACCTGGCACTGCGCCACCGGGCAATGCGGCGCGCAACGGCCAGCTTGAGATCCTCCAGGCAGGTGTAGACCACTGGCACCACAATCAGGGTCAGCACGGTTGAAGTAATAAGGCCACCGATGAGCGCATGGGCCATGGGCGCCCGCTGTTCCGCACCCTCACCAAGTCCCAGAGCCAGTGGAATCATCCCGGCAACCATGGCTGCCGTTGTCATCAGGATAGGCCGCAAACGGGTACGTCCGGCCAGATGGATCGCATCATTCCGGCTCATCCCCTCCCGAACAGATACCTGGATGAAATCCACCAGCAGAATGGCATTCTTGGTGACCAGCCCCATCAGCATGACGATGCCGATCAATGAGAAAATGTTCAGCGTGCTACCGCAGATATACAGGCCGGCAAACACCCCGACCAGTGACAAGGGCAGCGAGGTCATGATGGTGAGCGGGTGCAGGAAACTGTTGAACTGGGTGCCCAGCAGCATGTAGATGAACAACGCCCCCAGCAGCAAGGCCGTCATGGCATGCCCCACCGACTCTTTCATGTCGTTGTTGGCGCCTTGCGTGACAAAACGATAACCCGCTGGCAGTTTCATGGTGGCGGCCACTGCCTCGATATCTGCGCCAACATCACCCGCCGGGCGGCCCATCACATTCGCCGAGAACAATACTTCACGATAGAGATTGCGACGATTGATCTGTGCGGTGCCATTCACGTCGGCCACACGGGATACCTGTCCCAGGGCAATCATTTCCGGCTGTCCGTTCACCGGATTGATGGCCGTGCTGACAATGGGCAAGGAAGAGAGATCAGCAGCACTTTCACGCAAACCCGCCGGCAGTTGCACACGGACATCGTAGTTTTCGCCATCAGGTGCCTGCCACGTGGTCACTGCCTCACCGGCCAGCAACGGACGCAACGCACTGCCAATCTGGCCGATGGATACGCCGAGATCCGCCGCACGTTCACGGTCCACCTGCAGGGCCAGGGTGGGTCGCGTATCCTTGAGCGAACTCTCCAGATCGATCAGACCCGGCACACTGCTGACCTTCTGTTCAAAGTCGGTCGCCAGACGCTGCAGCTCGCGCAAATCCTTGCCTTGCAGCGACACCTGAATGGGCTTGAGACTGCCGATGGATTCCCGCGCGGCGGCCACTGATGTCAGCTCGATTCCAGCCACTTCCTGCAAGCGGTCCCGCAACGCCTGCACCAGCCCGGATTGTGACAGCGGACGTTCGTTGCGCGGCTTGAGTAAAACACGCAACGATACGCGATGCTTGCCGACATCCATGCCGGCATTGAGCGTGGCATAAACATCCACCACTCCCGGAAAACCACGCACGATGTTCGTGACCTGTCGTGTTTTTTCCTCGGAGTGGGTCAGCGTTGACCCGACCGGTGTCGAAAACTTGATGCCGATTTCACTGAGATCCGGCTCGGGAACAAATTCCTTGCCGACGCCCTTTGCCACGATGATCGCCAACAGGAACGAGAGAACAGCAATGCCGAGGGTTTGGCCGCGATGAGCCAATGCCCAGGCAATGGCGCGATCATATTTATCGGCCAGCGTCCCCAGCCATGCGTCAAATTTTTGCAGCAGCTTGTCGATACGACCATTGCCCTTGCGTCCATGCGCATCAGGATCATGCCAGCGGCTGGACAGCATCGGATCCAGCGTAAAGCTGACGAGCATCGACAGCAGCACGGCACAGGAAACCGCTACACCAAACTGGTAGAAGAAGCGGCCAATGATACCGCCCATGAAAGCCACCGGCAGGAAGACCGCGACAATCGTCAGAGTGGTCGCCAGAACTGCCAGGCCGATTTCCCTGGTGCCATCAAGAGCCGCCTGCTCGTGCGACTTGCCCATGGCGGCATGACGCACAATATTCTCACGAACAACAATCGCATCATCAATCAATAAGCCGATGCAAAGCGACAGCGCCATCAGTGTCATGATGTTGAGTGTCAAACCGAAAAGATGCAGGCAGAACACCGTGCCCAGCAATGCGATTGGCAACGTCAGACCCGTAATGACGGTAGAGCGCCATGACCCCAGAAACAGGAAAACAATCACAATCGCCAGGAACGCGCCTTCAATCAGGGTTTTCTGCACATCGTCGAGTGATGCACGGATTGAACGTGACGTATCAGCGACCTGGATCAGCTCAACACCTTCGGGCAACATGTCCTGCAGGGTCGGCATCTGGGCCTTGAGGGCATCCACCACGGCAATGGTATTGGCACCCGACATCTTCACAATGTCGACGCTGATGGCTCGTTGCCCGTTGAGAAGTGCCAGTGACTGCGCTTCCTGCTCGCCATCCACCAGTCTTGCTACCTGATCCAGCGTGATGGCTGTTTGTCCCCGCACTGACACCACCAGTGAACGGAAGTCTTCCGGGTCTGCCAGACGGCCAGTGATCTGGACCACTCGCTCCTGTGCACCCAGTGCCACCGTGCCCGCCGGCAACTCGGCATTATCCCGGCGCAGGGCATTCATGACCTGATCAACACCAATGCCCAGCGCTTCCATTCGCTCCGGCAACAACTCCACACGAATCTCGCGTGGCATGGCCCCGATAACATCGACACGGCCGACACCCGGGATATTCTGCAACCGGCGCACGACCTGCTGCTGTACGACAGCGCTCAGCTCGCGCGAATCCAGCACGCTGGAACGAAAGGCCACTGAGAAAACAGGGGCCTCATCCGGGCGGTAACGCTCAATCAGGGGTTCACGAATTTCACTGCGAAAGCGCGTCTTGATGGCAGCTACCTTGTCTCGTACATCCTGTACGGCCACCGCAATCGGCACGCCAAGATCAAACTCGACGGCGATGCGGGAACGGCCTTCGTAGGAAGTGGAGATCAGGCGCTTCACCCCCGCGACGGTATTGATCACTTCCTCGATGCGGCGCGTGACATCATTTTCCACTACCTCGGGTGAGGCGCCGGGGTAATCCGTGGTGATGATGACATACGGGAATTCAATATCGGGGTATTCCTCGACGCTGAGCGCACGCCAGGAAAACAGGCCAAGCACCATGAGTGCCAGCATCATCATGATGGCAAAGACGGGGTGGCGAATACAAAGCCGGGTCAAGCCCATGACTCAGCCTCCTTGAACCTGTGAACCTGCCTGGGTTACTGGGGCGACTGAGCTGTCGGCATAACGCACCGGCGCGCCTTCCCGCTTGTAGGAGAGCCGTGTTGCGACAATGGTTTCATTTTCCTTGAGGCCCGACGTCACAATGACCTGATTGGTCCGGGCATTCTGGGGGCCCAGCGTCACGGCCTGCCAAACCAGCCGCTGCTGACGAATCGCCATCACACCAGGTAACCCGTCCCGCGTCTGTACTGCGGTCAACGGAATCGCGAGACCTGACGGGGCTTTTTCATCCACCAGCTCGCCCTTGGCAAAAAGGCCGCCACGCAAACGCAGGTCACTGTTCTTCACTGCGGCATAGACAGTAATGCGCCGGTTACTGACCTTGGCCAATGGATTCAGGCGCACTACCTGTGCCGTAAATTTCTCATCGCCGAACGCATCCACCGAAAACGACAGGGTTTGCCCGGCATGCACGCGGGCAATTTCCGAAGACGGCAACTGGATTGCCAACTCCAGTTGACGCAGATCCACCAGTCGCAACAGGGGCGTATTCGGCATGACCAGCTGACCGGGTTCTACCAGCCGCTCAGCAACCACACCTGCAAACGGTGCACGCAGCACGGCATCGTCCAGTGACTTCTTCGCCATGGCTACCGCCGCTTCATTGGCTTTCAGCTGTGATGAATAAACGGCAACCTGGGTTTCTGCTTTTTCGAGATCATTTCGGGAAAAAAAGTTTTGCTGGCTGAGTACGCGAAACTTCTTCAACTGCTCGCGAGCGGTCTCAAGCTCGGCACGACTGGATTGCACGCCCGCTTCTGCCTGAGCCAGACGGGACAGCGCATCAAGATTATTCTGACGCAGAAGTACTGCACCGGCCGCGACGGACTCTCCCTCTCGTACCGGCACATCAATCACATCCCCGGCCACACGGGCATTCAACAACATCTGTTGTACAGGCATCAGCGTACCGGTAAACGGCACCTCGGCATCAAACCGGGTGAGACGTACCGTGGCGATATCCGTGGACAACAACTCGATGGCACGTGGTGTCTTGGCCATGGAGCTTACCGAGGGCTGGGGCCAGGCCAGCACCAGCGCAATCACCAGCAAGAGAAAACCCATGGCATAACGCCATGGGTAACGAATCAGTGTCTGCATCATGGCTTGATACTGCATCACTACAGCCTCCCGCATTCAAAATAGGGAATCAGGCTTTCGTCCAGCTCGGGCAGACTGCCTTCACAGAACGTAGCGAGATAATGGATTCCGGTGAGTGTGAAGCAGCGAAACTGCTTGAGCACAGTTTGTCGCGGATCACGCCCGGCCAGACTGAAAGAAAGGGCTCGTCCTCCCTGTTGCCGGCACCGCTGCCACAAGGCCTGCAATAACGTCGAAAAAGCCTCTGCATCTGTGGGTGCGCACAGAGGTGAATGCGCCAGGCGGTAATCCAGCAAGCCTCCTGTTGGCGGCAGATGAAGCCCCCCACGCAGATAGTTCCAGGCGTTATAGAAAGGACGCACTATCCGGATCAGGGGTTGATATGCCATGACACGGGTTTGCTTGAATGATTTCTGGTTCCAGACCGCGCCCAGTGCACAGAGCTGGCCGGCTCGTTCAACCAGCACGAAGTCCTGCAGCGACAACCCACGGAAATAGGAATCACCGCCTTGCACACCCGCAAAATCATAGGCAGGCAGAAACTGGTAGTACGTGGCCATCTGCTGCGCAAACGCATTCATGGCAGGAACATCATCGGGGGTTGCCGTGCGCACCGTCAGTGTCGATGCGGTTTCTGCCTTCTGGCCGGTGACGGTGAAGGTGCTGACCGATGCATTCTGGGTATAGAACGGGATGCCGGCACGACCGCCCTGTGCAAACACTGCACGCGAGCGCTCGTTTTCACTGAGGATGATGGTCTGGTACCAGCCCTTGTCACCCAGCGTCTTTTTCAGCACGCGGTTGATATAAAGCAGCAGGCGCCCACCCTGGTGCTCGGGAGCCACCCGCAGGTCGCTGCCAAAGCGGACATTGTGTCGTGTGCCATTCACAAAGATGGGGCGGCTGCCCATATTGACCACCGCCACCACCTCGGCCGTTGCGCAATGCTCGGCAACGATGATATCCGGCTCGACATGCGACACATGGGCTGCCTGCCAATAGCTGGGAGAGCGCTCAAATCCCAGCGCCAGCAGGGCCGATGGCTGCGGCGCACCCAGCAAGCGACGAATGCTTTCATCATCCCCCGCCTCTGCGGCACGCACGACATACGTACTCATGATGTAGCCCTGACGTCCACCCGGAAAAAAGCGTTGGTTGCCGGCAGGACCTTGCCCAGGCTGGACTGCGGAATACGGCGTAATGCCTCCGGCTTGATGTTGCCCTCGATCATGCCCCCGGCCATGGCAATGGCCTGATACACCGACCAGCCATCCTCCACCACGATGGCCTCGGCGGCTTCCAGCTGATGCAGATCACGCGCCAGATCGTAATGGAAATGCCGGCGCAAGCCGCGTTCAACCATTGCCGCCATCTGCTCGCGTGATTGACTGGTCTTGCCGTCACGCCCTGCGCCAAACAGGGCGATGTAACGCGAGCGCCCTGCCCCCTGCGTATCCACTGCCAGCAGGCATACCGGCTCAACCCCAGCGGCCAGTGCTGTTTCTGCCAGCACCTGCCGCGCGGCCTCCGGTGCCATTTTTTCCCCGACCAGATCAACACCGAAACGCCGACCGAGAAACTGGAAGCAGGGCACCTGGCCCCAGAAGCCGGTCACCGCCAGACGATCATCCAGGCGATAACGCAACAGGCCATTGCCACTACTGACAATCGGGCTGACCTCGTCACCTTCGCGCAACTCCCACGGTGCCAGAATGCGACCATCGTGCAACCGCTCGAACTCATAAACATGGCTCTGATAGGCCAAGGGGTAGTGTCCTTCATACGGGATGGTAACGACCCCTTCTGTTGCCCACAGTCCCTTGCCTTCAAACCCTGCTTGCGGAAACGCCAGGCGCAGCTGTGCGGCCCAGGGCGCGGCATCGGCCGTATCCCAGGCAGAAACAAGGGCCAGCTCCGGCCAGAGGTGCTGCGCCATTGTTGCTGCCGGCATGCCCAGCACATTGGAGAGACGCCTGGCGCGCGCCGGATTGTGTGGTGCCGACAAGGCGGCCAGGGAAACTGCCCGTTGCCCCCACTGCCCGGAGTGAAGCACCCTGACCAATTCATTGCCCCAGAGGGAGATGGCCTCCAGCTGCTGCAAGGCAAAGGTTGGACTCCATACCGACAGCATGCGCAAGTCATCATGGGCAATCAGGTAGGCAAGAGTTGCGAACATGGCGTCGTCCGCACGTCCCGCCAGGGCCACTCCGGCCGGAACAGCCTGGGAGTGTGCCGACAGAAACCGCTTGGTGACCCCGAGCAACTCACTGTCATCGTTGAAGTTGCCATCCAGCAAGGTACGCTGGCTTTCCGGTAACCAGGACACGGACCAGTAATGGCGCCCCGTCGCCAGCTTCGGAAATTGCCGGTACATGCTGGCCAGCCAGGGAGCAATGGCTGCATCCAGCTCGCCGAGAAATCCTTTGGTGTAGGGAATCAGCTTGAGCGCATCCGACGAGCCGCTGGTGGGCTGATAGCGTACCAGCGGGCTGCTGATCAGCTGATCCCGCGACTCGCGTTGTGCCTGAATGCGTGACCGCCAGTCCCCGTAACGGGTCAGGGGCAACTGATCCCGAAACTCTTCCCAGCGTGAGCCCGGCAAAAGATCTGCACGCGGCCCAACCTGCTGCAGCAACCCGGCCAGCTTGTGGCGCTGCACCTGTTCCAGAGAGTTGCGTTGGTCGCGAAAACGTCGGTCTGCCTGCCAGCAAGCTACGCGCAAGGCGCGATGCGTCAATGCCGTCAACATGAGAGTCCCCCTCAGGGAAATTCAAACAAGAGTGAATCCAGTGCTACCGCAGCGATTCAACCCCCGACGGAGCGCAACTTCACGACAGACGCACCACCCACATGCCCCCTTGCATCCAGCTGTCCCTTGCTGACTGGCTTGGTGGCATAACGCACCGTGAACTTCGCCAGATCCGACCAGCCGAACTCCCCGACACAGGGCAGCTCGGTACCACGACGCCACTCAGGATTGCAGTCCTCGAAAAAGCGGATTGCCTCATGTTCAGTGCGCATGCGTTCGCTGATCTCAGCCACATCACCGCGCAGTGGCTGATAGTCATGACCGAAGTCCAGAATGCGCCGCTCACGATCGTAATAGGCAGGGAAAAGCTGCTCACAATACGCGTCGACAATATCGGCCAGGTGTTCACCCTGACCGTCTGCGCGGGGATAGAAGGTAAAGAAGTTATTGGCCAGCAGAAGATAGGTCTTGAAGCCCTTGGAAATGAGGAACCAGTACACCGGCCGTAAGGGATGACTTACTTTTTCGGCGATGAGGAACCGGAAAAATGCAAAAACCAGGGCTCTTGAGCCCCAATAGGCACGCTCGATGATGGTGTCACCACTGAATACTCCACGCACCTTGCGGCCATTGACCTGGATATCCGTGGTCATGACCGTGGAGAATCCCACCACACGCCCGCCAGCATTGCGCATGACGAAGGCACCGGTTTTCTTGCTGAGATCACTCAGGAAGATATCCCAGGTGGTGTTTTCATAGTACTGCGAAAAAACGGCATACATCTGGCGTATGGCATGCACATCAATGTCTGCGATACGTGAATATTTTGCGGTGAGTGCCGGCTGCTTGT
The DNA here is from genome assembly GCA_964347985.1 of uncultured Moraxellaceae bacterium. Classification (GTDB taxonomy): domain Bacteria; phylum Pseudomonadota; class Gammaproteobacteria; order Pseudomonadales; family Moraxellaceae; genus UBA2031. The sequence goes on along the minus strand of CAYGBB010000008.1, from coordinate 6,470 downwards.
TGTTGTTTTTCATGGCGCATCCCTCTTTGGGGTTGGGGGAGCCATTATTGGAATCGGGGAGGGAAGTGTCACGACGGAAACCAGCCACATCATATGCATGACCGGCCAAAATCAATATCAGTCAATGACAATCAAGACCATTTCGCGCCATTCATCGTCAAATATTGCCTACTCATCTGATCAGAAGGTAGTATTTGCACAAATAACAAGAAAAAACGTCGCTAATGGATGATCTCCCCTTCATTCCGGTGATCTATTTGCACAAGATGGTGGTGATGATGCGCGAAGAGCACATCGATACCGACACCATCCTGCGCGAGTGCGGCATCAGCCCGGCCCTGCTTGCCCGTCCCGATACCATGCTCACCGCCCGTCAGGCTGGCACGATGATGCGCAAGTTCGTGGGACTGTCACAGGACGTCTACCCCGGCGTGCGCTTCGGCAAGCGACTCGACCTGCTTACCCATGGCCTGCTTGGCTACGTGTTCTACTGGAAAGGCGACTTCAAGGAACTGATCACCAACATTGTGGCCTTTTTGCGTGTCCGCTTCCCGCTGATGACATTTGATGTCATCCACAAGCCGGAGTACTTCAGCCTGCGTATTGGCTGTGACAGCCGTATCCGCGAGATGGAACCCTTTCTGACCCAGGCATTCATTGGCAGCCTCTATCAACTCGGGTCGCTCGTAACCCAGAACATCGAAATTTCCTGTCGTCGCGATCTTTTTCGTGACCTTAAGCCCCTGCACACCCAGCTGACACCCCGTATCTTCCACAGCGATGACTGCAACGAAGTACGCTACTACTCGGCAGAATCCCCCAGGATTGAAACTGCTGCTTCACCGACAACGATCACTGCAGCCGTAATACAGCAGGAAAGTGCCATGGAAGAGCACGGCTTCATAATCAAGCTCAGGAACCTGTTGTTCGAAAACATCGGAAACCATACCAGTGCAGAGGATATTGCCTCACGCCTTGGCATGAGTGTTCGTACACTCCGCCGGCGCCTGTCGAATGCCGGCATGAACTTCAACAAGGTTCGCTCGGATGTACGCATGCAGATTGCCCTGCGCTACCTCACCACCACCAGCGTCAGCATTGAGCGCATAGCCGACATCGTCGGTTACAGTGACCAAACCACGTTTACCCGTGCTTTTCGCGAATGGAAAGGTCATACGCCCAACGAAATACGGCAGAAACGCTTGAACAGTCTGGCGCCCTCCCCTCAGGAGGGCTGATTACACGCCCACCTATTTGCTGACATGCTCGTAAACGCCAGACCACGCCACAGTCATGTCTGCCTTGCGCAGCTGGGCAATTCGCTCGACATACATCTGATACAGTTTTCGTTCAGGCTCCTGCGCGAGCAGCTCGCGCAACACCGCTTCTGCCGCATCCCATTGCTGCGCGAAATAATAACCCACTGCCTCATTGAAACGACCGACCCGTTCCTTGCGGGAGGAACTCGCATCGGCCAGCAGGCAAACCGGCTCATACACCGTAATCGGTTCATGTTTCCCCTTCACGATGATGCGATCAACCCGGCGATACAAGAACTCCGGCGCTTGCGCATAGGTGCTTTCACCTACCAGGATTTTCAATCCATAAAACTTGGTCACACTCTCCAGCCGCGATCCCAGATTCACGGCATCACCCAGTACGGTATAGGCTCGCCTGAACTCGGAGCCCATGTCACCCACATTCATCAGTCCGGTATTGATGCCGATACCAATATTCACTTCGGGCAGCCCTGCCGCGACAAACTCGTCACGTAGCTCATCCACTTTTTTCTGCATGGCCAATGCGGTCAGGATGGCATTGTAGGCATGACGCTGGTCCTGCAACGGGGCATTCCAGAATGCCATCACCATGTCGCCGACATACTTGTCGATGGTGCCGTTATTATCAAAGATCACCTGGGTAATAGGTGTAAAGAAGCGATTGAGCATTTGCTTCAGTGCTTGCGCACTCAGTCCCTCGGAAATCGTGGTGAAATTACGGATATCCGAAAAAAGCACCGTCATTTCACGGCTTTCACCCTCAAGTGATGCCGACTCCGGATGCGCCAGCATCTGCTCAACATGCGCCGGCGGTACATACTGACCAAACATGGCCTTGATTTCGCGCTTCTGGTAGTTGGCTTTCAAGAAACCAAAGGCAATATTGAACAAGGCGATCAGTGCTGCCATCACCAACAGTGCCGCCAGAGGCAAATCAAAACCGGCCGCCGACCACATGGCAAAATTACCCAGCACCAGCACCACCAGCCAGCCTCCGGACACCAGCAGCATGAACCCTGGCTCCAGCCGCGGAAGCAGCAGCGCCAGCATCAGCCCGCTAACCAGAAGAAGAACAAAGGTGGCTCCCGGCGCCCAGTCCGGCCGATAATCGAATGGCGAATTGCCGCCTGTACTTTGCAGAATGGCATCCAGCAGGTTCGCATGTACTTCCACGCCGGGATAAAAGGTTTCCAGCGGGGTGGTACGTAAATCCGCCAGTCCCAGCGCAGAAGTTCCCACCAGAACAATCGCCCCGTCGAGAATGCCGGCAGGCAATTCGTCGTGCATTACTTTTGACGCGGAAAGATAGGTGAAGCTTTTACGTCCCCCTTTGTAGGGGACCAGAGCGGCTCCGTTTTCATCGGTTCGCACCATGTTGTTCCCGACCTGAATCCGCTCGATACAGGTCAGCCCATTCATGCACGAGGCCGTTTGCAGGCCAATGAACGGGGCCTTCAGGTAAAGACGGGCCAACTCCAGCGCCAGCGAGGTATAGAGGGCATCGCCATGCCGCAATATCAGGGGGGAGCGACGGATCACCCCATCCCGGTCCGGAAGGGTAGTGACAAAACCGGCGGAAAGCGCCTTGTCCATCAGGGATGGCAGGTTCCCGGTATAGTCCGGCAGCGACATGACGCGCCAGCTGTCATCGTCGGGATCAAGTTCCAGAAACGGCTGAGGCAGCTTGCCCACCCGTACCCCGTCGCCGTGCAGGAAATACCCGAGCACGGTTCGGGATGAAACCACCCCGGCAAAACGGGCATCATTGTCAAAAGCAGAGCGCCGGCGCAGCAGCTCTTCACGCAGTGCCGGGGACAACCCTTCTGCCGTCAGCACACGATCTGCAGGATTGGTTTCGGCCTCGGAAAACACCACGTCAAACCCGATGAGACTGACGCCCTGCTTTTCCAGCGCCTGCACCAGGGTCATGATCTTGTCGCGCCCCCATGGCCAGCGCCCTTCGCGCTGGATACTGCGCTCATCAATATCCACTACCACGACAGGTACCGGCCCTTCCGGGCGGGACGGCGGCAACATCCTGAAACGCCAGTCATACAGCAGGGTATCGAGTTGCTCCATCGGACGAGCCAGTCGTTTGGCCATCCGGCTATCCTCATTGAGACTGATCACATTCAGCATCAGTACCACAACAACAATCACCAGACCGATCCACACCGGCAAGCTGCGCAGACTGCTGCGCAATGACTTCCACATGCCCCACCCTCATCCCTGCCCAACCGAATCTGCAACTTCCCATGCCTGCCCCGGCCAGTGCAAGCCCCCTTGTCATCAGTCGCCATCAGTTGGTGCTGGCCTTTGCCCAAGCGCTCCGGTTAAATTGCAGGTATCACGTTCTTCACATCAGACCGGCTATTGGCCGGCAACACCCTCAGGAGTCGCAGCAGATGGAGAGGCAACGCCAGGGCGGGCGAGAGCAAGGCCTGTTGCCCCTTGGATTGGGGCTGCGCCTGTTCCTGTTCATGTTTGCATGCCTGATGCCGGCCGGACTCGTTCAGGCTGCTCCTGTGGTTGCCCTGACTGACAACTTTTCCCGCATCGCCCTGGGCGAGTACCTCGAGACACTGGAGGATGCGGAGCACTCACTCACGCTGACCGAGATCCGGGAAGCGTCCCTGGCATCACGATTTGTCGCCAACCGCTCTGGCATGCTGAAAATGGGGCTCACCGACTCGGCCTGGTGGATACGCTTCAATGTGCACAACCCTGCCCCACAACAGCAGCAGCTGGTACTCGAACTGGATCGGGCCAGCCTGAGCCATATCACCCTGTTTGCTCCGGACAAGCAGGGCTTTTACCAGCAACGGGATGCCGGGGTTCTTACCTCGAATATCATTGCCGACGAAAGCAGCAATCACTATGTCTTTCACCTCTCGGCCGCCCCGGAAAGCATCACCACCTACTACCTGCGCATTGAAACCCACCTCGGCCTCACCTCACCCATTACCCTGAGCACCCCTGCCGGCATGACCACCGCCAACCGGCTGGAGACCGGTCTGACCGGCATCGCTCTTGGCATCCTCGGGGGCCTGGCACTCTACAGCCTGCTGTTGCTGTACGGCCGCGACCGCGACCGCACCAATGTTTACTTTGTGCTCTATCTGATCACGCTCATGCTGTACCTGCTGGCTGCGAATGGTTACCTGGGTGTGGAGCTGTTGCGCATCCGCAACCTGCAGAACTTCCTTGAAATCTGCAGCGTTTTTCTCTCCCATGTGGCCGCCAGCCTGTTTGCCGGCAGCTTCCTGCAGGGCCACCTGACAGACCGCTTCCCGCGCCTGATGCAAATCCAGGCACTGATCATCGGCTTGCTGATGATTCTTGCCCTGACAGTGGCACCGGGGCATGCCGCCATCATCATGGCCGTTTCATCCGTATGGACAGCACTGGTCCTCCTCATTGCCGGCAGTATCAGCTGGCGCAATGGTTTCCGGCCTGCCGGACTCTACATGCTGGCGCGCCTGATACGGGTACTGGCTATCGGGGCCGCCATACTCAATGTTCCGATGGACACCATCCTTCCCGGTAGCGGACTGGTCATGGCGTCCTTGTGCATTGAGGGCCTGCTCATTGCCGCAGCCCTGGCGTCACGACAGCGCATTCACATGCGGGAAAATGCCCGGCGTCAGGAACAGATCCGTATCCGCGAGGCCGAAACGCGCGCCAAGAGTGATTTCCTGTCGCAGATGAGCCACGAAATCCGTACCCCCATGAGCGGCATTCTCGGCATGACCGAACTACTGGCCGACACCCCGCTGACTGCCGGCCAGCGTGAGTATGTATCCACGATTCATGCCTCCAGCAACTCGCTGCTGCGCATCCTCAACGACATTCTTGATCATTCGAAAATGGAGGCCGGCAAGCTGACCGTCGTGGATGAACCCTTTGACATGAATGTCTTGCTGAATGAGTGCCTGACGTTGTTCAAGGCGCACGCTGAAGACAAACATCTGGAGCTCATTGCCACCATTGACCCGCAACTTCCAACACTGGTGCTGGGTGATCCCACGCGCCTGCGTCAGGTCATCAGCAACCTGCTGCGCAATGCCATCAAGTTTACCCAGCACGGAGAGGTTGAACTTCGCCTGCAGCCCTGTGCCCGCGGCCTGCGGGTTGAGGTTCGTGATACGGGTATCGGCATTCCGGCCGAAAGACTGAGCTCCATATTCCTGCCTCCGCAAGCGGGAAGCACCTTGCCTTCAACAGTGGGCACCGGTCTCGGACTGTCCATCTGCAAACAGCTGGTAGAGCTCATGGGCGGCGAAATCGGCGTATTCAGCCAGCCGCGCGAAGGCTCGACGTTCTGGTTTGAGCTGCCCCTCAAGCCGCAGTCGACCACTCAGCCGACCGATCCGATTGCCGAGCAATGGCTGCGCGGCCTGCGCCTGCTCGTGGTCGACGACAACCAGACCGTCAACCGGGTGGTTGCCGAGCAGGCTGGCCGCTGGGGCATGCTGGTGCGCACTGCTGACAATGGTGCAGAAGCCCTGGCCCTCGCCCGTAACTCGGCCAACCTGGGCGAGCCGTTTGACATCATCCTGCTCGATCACAACATGCCCGGGATGAGCGGGTTGCAACTGGCGGCCCGCATAAAGGAAGACCCGATCATTCGTAATGATGTGATCATCATGATGCTGACCGGCATCAGTGTGGCACCCACCCACACCATGACACGCAATGTCGGTATCCGCCGCATCCTCACCAAGCCCGTCACCGAGCGACAGCTGAAAACGGCCATTGCCGAAGAGCTGGGTCATCTCAAGCGGCTGCAGGAGGAAACCCCGGCCATTGACCTTGCTGACAAGGAGCAGCTGCAGAACATGCGCATCCTGATTGCCGAAGACAATCACCTCAGCCAGAAAGTGATTCGCGGCATGCTGGGCAAGCTGGGCGTGCAGGCTACGGTTGTGGCCAATGGCCGGGAGGTCGTCGAAGAATTCAGTCGCCAGGAATACGATGTTGTGCTGATGGATTGTGACATGCCCTTCATGGATGGTTATGCCGCCACCCAGGCGATTCGCGAATGGGAAAAGGTGACAGGTCGCAAACCCGTTCCCATACTGGCACTGACAGCGCACATTCTGGATGAACATAGGCTTCGGAGCCGCGAAGCGGGCATGAATGAGCACATCACCAAGCCGGTGGAGATGGCCGAGTTGCAAAGCGCCCTGT
>CAYGBB010000007.1:11199-20409 GCA_964347985.1 uncultured Moraxellaceae bacterium | reverse complement strand
CCGAGCGTGGTCCGGTTGCCATTGAGGCCATCAAGAAGCACCAGGCCGTGTACCTTATGGCTGTCGGCGGGGCTGCTTATCTCGTGTCCAAGGCCATCCGCAAGGCACGTGTGGTGGCCTTCGAGGATCTGGGCATGGAGGCGATCTACGAGTTCGTTGTGGAGGACATGCCGGTTTCCGTGGCGGTTGATGTGAAGGGCGAATCGGTACACGATACCGCCCCGAAAATATGGCAGGCGAAGATCGGCAAGATTCCTGTGACCGCCTGAGCACCCGGATGCATGAAAAAGCCCGCCCCTCCGGCGGGCTTTTTCATGGGCTGAACAGCACTAGGCAACCGGCGCTCGAGTGGTACAGTTGAGTCATCAGGGGAGGGGGTTGTTTTAATGTTGCCAGCATGGATCAGAGTGGCGAGTTGCAGTGGCATGTTGCTTGGCGGCGTCTTGCTGGCGGTACCTGCACAGGCCCGTACTGATGTATTGATCACCGGGGAGTGGCCTCCCTATACCGGCGTTCGTGAGCCACAAGGAGGCAGTGTCACTGCAGTGGTACGCCAGGTGCTGTCGACGACGGGAAGGGATACACGCATAGGTTTTTTCAGCTGGAACCGGTTGCGCCCGTTAATGGAGGGTAATAGCGATTACAGTGGCCGATTCCCTGACTATTACTCGCCTGAGCGGGCAAAGGGCTGCTATTACTCCGATGCAATCGGTGAAAGTCCACTGGGTCTTGCCGAGTTGCGTACACGCCCCCTGTACTGGAAAAAGATCCAGGATCTTGAGGGGCGTCGCATCGGTACAGTGAAAACCTACGTCAATGCTCCCGAGTTTGATCGTCTGGTCAAGGAAAAGAAGATTCAAACGCTGGAAGCAATGGATGATGAAGGCAATATCGATAATCTGATCAAGGGCAAGGTTGATGCGGCGGTTATTGATCGTAATGTCTACGCCTATCTTTTAAACAAGGGAGGCAGATTCAAGTCAACTGGTGCACGGCTACAACTCAATCCGAAAGTCTTGATCGTGCATCATTTATATGTGTGTTTCTCGCGCAATGAAAAAGGACGCGCCTTGCGGGATAGTTTTAATGACGGGCTGCGCTCACTTCAGGCACCAGGTCCGGATTGAAAAGTGTGGTGAGGTTTTCAGAACAAGAAATAATGACATGGGTTTTATATGCACAATGCGCTGATTGCTTATGCAACTCCGGTGTTTTTCATTCTCATGTTTTTCGAGTACTGGTGGAGCCGTCGCGAAGGCAGGATTGTTCACGAATTCTCCGATAGCCTGACCAGTATTGGCTGCGGCATTTTTACCGTGACCCTGGAGTTGTTTGCCAAGGCCGGCCTGCTGGTACTGTTTGCTCTCGTTTCGGCCCATGGACTGTGGCAATGGTCATCAGGCAGCTGGGTGACCTGGGTGGTATTTTTTCTGCTGCTGGACTTTGTGTATTACTGGGCGCATCGCTGGTCACATGAGCTGAATATTCTCTGGGCCGGTCATGTACCGCATCATCAGAGTGAAGAGTACAACCTCACCACTGCCCTGCGTCAGGGCGCGTTTCAGGATATCAGCCACTGGCCGCTGTATTTGGGGTTGGCCGTGCTGGGATGTCCGGTCGAAGTATTCATTTTACTGCTCACCTTCAGCAAATTTTACCAGTTCTGGATTCACACCCGCCTGATCGGCAAGTTGCCGCTGATTGAGGGAGTGCTCAATACACCGTCAGCCCATCGTGTACATCACGGCATCAATGATCCCTATATTGATCGTAATCACGGGGGCACCCTGATGATCTGGGATCGCCTGTTCGGGACGTATATCGAGGAGCAGGAAGAAGTGGTTTTCGGTGTCCGCAAAGCGTTTCGGGCACGTAATCCGGTGACGGCGCATGTGGACTGGCTGGTGACCATGTGGCGCGATGCGGAACTCTCAGGGCAATGGCAAGACCGCTTTCGCATCTGGTTCAAGCCCACAGGCTGGCGCCCGGACCGGACATGTGAAATCAATCCGCGCCCACCATTTTCGCTGGCAGGCTTCCAGCGTTATGTGCCTGTGCTTTCCGTGTCGCAAAAGCAGCAGGGGGTATTCTGGTTTGTCCTGGCGATTGCATTCAACAGTGCCATGATGCTTGGATTTGGCAAACTGACGTGGGGGCAGCAAGGTCTGCTTGCGATGAGTGTGACAGCGACCCTCTGGCAGATGTCACGTGTATTCTTGGTCCCATCCGCTCAGTGATGATGTTGATGCATGTCTTCTTGCGTTGTCTCCTGCATTTGAGTGGTGGCAGGCATGACATGATCCTGGTTGTGCTGCGCATGGTTGTGTCCCCTCAGGAACGGCAGTGCTGTCCAGACACCAAACACAATCACCAATAGGCCTGCACCCTGACGTACGCCCGGACGTTGCAGTACCTGACGTAATTGTGCGGCCAATGTGCCCGTTACCAGCAGAAAGGGCAGTGTGCCCAGTCCGAAGGCCAGCATCAGCAAGCCAGACATCATGGCATCGCTGCGCGCCAGCGACAGGGTGAGAGCGCTGTACACCAGTCCGCATGGCAAAAACCCCCATGCGCTGCCGACCAGCACCGCTTTCAGTGGATGATTAACCGGGAAGAGATGTTTACGCAGTGGCTCCATGAAACGCCAGGCGCCGCCACCAATGCGTTCCAGTCGTGCCAGGCCATTCCACCAGCCGGCCAGATACAGGCCCATGGCCACCATGAACAGGCCCGCGATCAGGCGCAGCCACATCATGCCGGCCAGAGGTGCAATCAGATGCTGGCCCAGCAAACCAACCAGAACACCGAGAATGCCGTATGTCAGCAATCTCCCAATGTTGTAGGCCAGCTGATAACCAAACAGGCGGGGGCCAGTGCGCATTTCTGCCGGCAGGGCAAAGCTGAGCGCTGCAGATATGCCGCCACACATGCCGATACAGTGGGTACCACCCAGCAGGCCGGTCATCCATGCGGTGAGCAGCAGCGAGTAATCCATCGAGCCCATTACAGCTTTTTCCTTCTTTGTTCGCGATCATCCTGCAGGATGCGATGGGATGGTCCATCCATGTCATCAAACTGGTCGTGTCTGACTGCCCAGAAAAATGCCCATACTGCAGCACCAAGGAACATCAGGCTGATCGGTATCAGAAAATAGATCACTTCCATAACAGTCTCATGGCATCACAACCGCAGTGGATGCTTCGGGAGTCGCCTGGCTGACGGACGAGGTCTTGCGCAGACGCAGGGCATTGCCGACCACCACCAGCGAGCTGAGCGACATGCCAATGGCAGCCAGCCAGGGCGGCACCAGGCCAAGTGCGGCCGGGGGAAGTACAGCCAGGTTGTACGCCAGTGCCCAGCCGAGGTTCTGGCGAATGATACGCTGCGTGGCGACCGACTGGCTGTGAGCCGTGACCAGTGCGCGCAGATCATCGCGCAGGAGCAAGGCATCTGCCGTGGTTTGGGCGAGATCGGTGCCGGAGGCCATTGCAATCGAGAGATGGGCCTGGCCAAGGCCTGGGGCATCGTTTACGCCATCGCCCACCATGACCACAATGGCGCCTTGTGCCTGCAGGTCACGAACGGCCTGCTGCTTGTCTTCGGGCAACATGCTGCCCGCCACATGATCCATGCCAAGCACGGCACCCATTTCGATGGGTGCCTGTGAACGATCACCGGACAACAGCCAGGTTTTCAGGCCCCGTGCCTGCAAGGCACGAATGGTGGTGGCCGCCTCAGGGCGCAGGCTGTCACTCAGACGGAACCAGGCCAGGGCGCCAGTGTCATCACTCAGCCAGAGACGGTCATGATCCGGGGCCTCCGGGTTTTTCAGGGCAAATCCTGCATGACCCAGACGGTAATGCACGCCGTTGATGCTGCCTTCGACTCCGGCACCAGCGGTCTGCTTCACTCCGGCAACGGGCAGTATCATGCTGGATGCCTGCCGGAAAGCACGGGCCACAGGGTGTTCTGAATATTGCTCCAGCGAAGCGGCAATACCATAGGCCTGCTCCAGGGAGCCTCGCACCGCTGCGGTGTCGCGAATCACCAGGCGGCCTTCAGTCAGCGTACCGGTCTTGTCAAAAATGATGTGGGTGGCTTGCGCAAAAGTTTCCAGTACATGGCCACGCGTCAACAGGAATCCTTCCCGGGCCAAGGCATTGGTGGCACTGGTCAGTGCGGCCGGCGTGGCGAGTGACAGGGCACAAGGGCAGGTTGCCACGAGTACTGCCAGGGTAGCCCAGAAAGCATTTTCCGGGTTGACCAGAGACCAGCCCACATAAACCAGGAGTGCCAGCACCAGCACTCGGGCCACAAACATATGGGCCATGCGATCTGCCTTCTGCGCCAGTTGCGGTTTTTCGGCCAGCGCACGATTGAGCAGGCGATTCAGTGTTGCCAGCGTGCTGTCACCTCCCGCACGAGTGACCTCGATCTGCAGGGGACTTTCCGTGTTGACGCTGCCGCCAATGACCTCATCGCCTGCATGCTTGGGGATGGGCAACGGTTCGCCTGTGATCAGTGCCTCGGTAACGGCGCTTTGCCCCTCACGCACAATGCCGTCTGCGGCAATCGTTTCACCCGGCTTTACCTGCAGTCGATCACCGGTCATGAGTGCACTCGCGGCAATCACTTCGTTGCTGCCATCCGCTTTCAGGCGGGTTGCCAGTCGCGGTGTCAGCGCCATCAGGCTGGCAGCAGTATCACCGGCCCGCTGGCGCGCCTTCATTTCCAGAAAGCGGCTGGTGAGCAGGAAAAAAATGAACATGCTCACCGAGTCAAAATAGGTTTCACCGCCCCCGATGAAGCTGGCATACAACGAAGCAAAATAGGCACCAAAAAGTGCGATGGTCACCGGTACATCCATCGTCAGTGCGCGGGCTTTCAACGCCCGCCACGCGGCGCTGTAAAACGGGTAACCGGAATAGAACAGTACTGGTGTGGCAATAAAACCCATGGTGGCGCGCAGGTAGTCGCGGTATTCCGTTTCTATGCCGTTGACACCACCAATATAAATTGCCATGGCATACATCATTACCTGCATCATGCCGAGACCGGCAACGGCGAGGCGCATCAGCAGGGCACGGCTTTCCTGTCGCAGTTGGGCGGCATGTGTATCTGCACGAAACGGACGGGCGCGATAACCGATGCGTGCCAAACTGGCCAGAAGCTGGCTGATCGGGGTTTGTCTGTCATCCCAGACCAGATGCAGGCGATGGTTGCTCAGATTGACCGTGGCCTGGGCGACGCCACTTTCCTGCTGCAGCTGTTTTTCGATCAGCCATGCACAAGCGGCACAATTGATGGTGTCGAGGGTCAGCTCGGCGCAGGCCAGTTGGCCTTCTCGGCCGACAAACTCACGCTGGGCATCGGGATGATCAAACATCTCCAGCGCCAGACCCTCCGGCAATGCGGCAGGACCCGCAGCAGGTGCATCGCGGTCACGGTAATAGCTGTCCAGCCCGCCCGAGACGATGGCTTCTGCCACGGCCTGACAACCTGCACAACAGAGTGCCCGGGGTGCTCCCAGCACGACAGCAGCAAACGTGCTGCCGGCTGGTACAGGCAAGCCGCAGTGATAACAGGTGGCCTCGCGCAGCGGTGTGACACTATTCATGAAGCAGTGTCAGCTCGGGCAAGGGAAAGTCACGTGAGTTGCGCAGACGCCATTCCGTATTGCCTAGCTCGATATAATAACTGCCCTTCAGTCCTTGCTGTAAGACGCCCTGATAATGGCCATCGGCTCGGCGTGTGAGTGCGACAGTCTGGTCAAGATGGGCCTGTGTAGGATGTGAAAAAACCAGCATCAGTGAGGAGGGTGACAGGAATCCGTTTTTACCCGAGACCCTGACTTGAACTTCACCTGTTACATCGTCCAGACGGAGATCCGCGGTGAGTGCCAGAGACGTAGCAAGATTGTCACGGGCGAAACTCTGGTTGATGGCCTTGCCATCCTTGTACCAGTCATCCTGAACCAGGCTGTCCTGATTCAGGATGGCAATGGTCAATGTTGTCAGGCCTGCAACAACCGCGGTGGCGGGCAAGGCAATCAGGAACCAGGGCCAGAACTGGCGGTACCATGGCTTTTCAACATCCGCATTTGCGGCGTCAGCGTGCTGGATCATGCTGGTGGCCTCTTCAATGCGATGGGGGAGCCAGAAAACGGCTTTCGATGGACTTTTTTACACCCTTGTCGCTGTGGGCCTGCAAGTCGAAACGGATCTCGTACTTGGTTTTTTCCAGCTCGCCCGGGTCGGCCATCAGGGTGACCGGTATGGATTCCAGTTCGCCAGCCTCCAGGGTGAACTCAACAGGTTTTGCCATATGAATATCGTCATCACTGGAAACGGTCAGCGTGTAGGTTTCCGTGTGCTGTGATTTGTTCATGGCCTTGATCAGATACACGTTTTCGATCAGCCCCTCATTATTCTCACGGTAAAGCTGATTGCGGTCGCGGATAGCCTCGAGTTCCAGAGGGACACGGAGTGTGAGTGCCGCCAGAAATATCATGGCCATGACAGCGATTACACTGGCATAACCAATCAGCCGGCCACGCAGGAACTTGTACTTGCCGCCGTGCTCCAGCAGGTGTTCTGTTGTATAGCGGACCAGTCCGCGCTCGTAGCCCATCTGGTCCATGACTGAATCACAGGCATCAATACAGGCCGCGCAGGAAATACACTCGAATTGCAGGCCGTCACGGATATCAATGCCGGTCGGGCAGACCTGCACGCAGAGAGTGCAGTCAATGCAGTCGCCAAGGCCTTCACTTTTATAGTCCGCGCCTTTCTTGCGATTACCACGTGGTTCACCACGCTTGGTATCGTAGGAAATGATCAGCGTGTCCTTGTCAAACATCACGCTTTGAAAGCGACCATAAGGACACATGAACATGCACACCTGCTCACGCATCCAGCCTGCATTCATATAGGTTGCTGCAGTGAAGAAGAAAATCCAGAAGATTTCCCAGAAGCCGAGATCAAACTGGATCAGCTCCATGGTCAGGACTTTGGCTGGCGTGAAGTAGCTGACAAACGTGATTGCGGTGATAAAGGACACGCCAATCCAGCCGATATGCTTGAGGAGGCGACGAACCAGCTTGGAAAGGCTCAGGTCGGCTTTGTCGAGCTTGATGCGGGCATTGCGTTCGCCTTCAGTGATCTTTTCGATCCACATGAAGATTTTGGTCCAGACCGTCTGTGGGCAGGTATAGCCACACCAGACACGACCCGCGAATACCGTTACAGTGAACAGGGAGAACGCAGCAAGAATGAGTAGCCAGGACAGGAAAAAGAAATCCTGAGGCAGGAAGGTCCACCAGAAGATGTAGAACTTGCGGCTGGGCAGATCAAACAACAGTGCCTGACGGCCATCCCAGGTAACCCAGGGCATCAGCACGAACAGTCCGATGGTTAACCAGATTGTATAGATTCGGATGTTCTGGAAAAAACCACTGATGGCACGGGCGTGAATTTTCTCCCGTTTCTCATAGAGACTCACGGTTTTTGGAGTAGAGATCTTTACCGGGTCAGGTGAAACATCCCGGGTCGGAAGGCGGACAGGGCCGTTCTTGTCGCTCATGATTGCATTCCGCAGCCTGAAGGCTGCTATCCAAAGTAAATTGAAAAACTGTCTTCAGCTGGCAGCTTGTCAATGCACTCTGCTTGTTCATTTTCAGTGTCCTTACCGGGGGTGAGCAAGTACCTGCGGCATCATGCCGCAGGTACTGATCCATACCTTATTGCTTTTTGCCGTGAGACAGCGAGTACACATAGGCGGCCAGCAAGTGCACACGCTCAGCGCCAAGTATATCCTTCTGGGCTGGCATCTGGTTCTGACGGCCCTCACGGATAGTCTTGGCAACAGCGCTTTCACTGCCACCATGCAGCCAGATATTGTCAGTGAGGTTGGGTGCACCCATCATCGTGTTGCCCTTGCCATCCGCACCATGGCAGGCGGCACAGACAGCAAACCTCTCCTTGCCTGCGGTGGCAAGCTTGGCATCCACCTTGCGGCCCGACAACGACAGCACATAAGCCGTCACTTGTGCCACACCGTCCTCACCCATTGCTTCGCCCCAGGCCGGCATCATGCCATTGCGTCCATTCATGATGGTTTCATGGAGGGTTGCTGGAGCACCACCATACAGCCAGTCATTATCCGTCAGGTTCGGAAAGCCACGGGCACCTTGCGCAGTGGTCCCGTGACAAACGGAACAGTTGTTGGCGAACAGGCGACCACCGATTTTCATTGCACGCTCATCCTGAGCCAATGTTTCAACAGGTACATTGGCAAAGTCGGCATAGAGTTTGCCGTACTGAGCCTGGTAATCCTTGTCAGCAGTGGCATGTTCGCCATGGGATGACCAGTCAAGCATGCCCTGGTATTTGCCGAGTCCCGGATAGAGGGCCAGGTAAACCACGGCAAACACGATGGTCAGCCAGAACAGGATCAGCCACCAGCGCGGCAGCGGATTGTTGTACTCACGGATACCATCGTACTCATGGCCTGTCGTGCCATCGGAAGGCAGGTTGGACAGATCCATCTTGCGTGTCCACATCAGCAGCCATGCACATCCCACGATATTCAGGACAACGATGGCGATAATGTAGCTACTCCAGAAATTACTCATTCACTTTTCTCCCGGGAGCCCTGCTGACCAGCCATGGTGGCGGCTTTTGTCAGGATTGGATCATTTTCAAGCGGCAAGCGGCCGACTTCCTCAAAGCGTGCACGGTTGGCTGGGCGATAAGCCCACCAAACCACGCCGGAGAAGGCCAATACCGCCGCAACAGTGGCAACGCTGTGCCAGATGGCGTAATCCATGGCTTACCTCTTCGACTTGATGGCTGTGCCCAGCTGCTGCAGATAGGCGACCAGTGCATCCAGTTCGGTTTTACCCTGTACTTCGTAAGGTGCCTTGCGAATCTGCTCATCCGTGTAAGGCACACCAAAGCCCCTGAAGGTCTCCAGCTTTTCGCTGGTGTGCTCACCAGTCAGCTCATTTTCGGCCAGCCAGGGATAACCGGGCATGTTCGACTCTGGCACCACGTCGCGCGGATTTATCAGGTGCACACGATGCCAGTCATCCGAGTAGCGGGCGCCAACACGGGCCAGGTCGGGACCAGTACGCTTGGAACCCCACAGGAAAGGGTGGTCCCAAACGGATTCACCGGCAACCGAGTAGTGGCCATAGCGCTCGGTTTCGGC
>CAYGBB010000007.1:1551-11189 GCA_964347985.1 uncultured Moraxellaceae bacterium | reverse complement strand
TCCATCTGCAGTGCGGTCAGCGGCTTCATGCCGGCCACCGGCTGCGTGGTTTCCTTCTGGAAAAACAGCGGCACGATTTCCACGAGGCCACCAAAGCTGATGGCAACGATGATCAGTACAATCATCAGGCCAACATTTTTCTCAACTATTTCATGCGAGGTCGACATTATTTACTGCTCCTCACTGGTTCGGCAGGTCGCGGGGTTCGGTGTGGCGCAGGGTCATCCAGACGTTGTAGGCCATGACGAGCATGCCTGTCAGAAAGATGACTCCGCCAACCAGACGCCCAACGTAATAAGGGAAGGTGGCATTCAGTGCTTCAACAAAGCTGTAGGTCAGGGTGCCGTCGGCATTGACCGCACGCCACATCAGACCCTGCATGACACCGGCAATCCACATCGAGGCGATGTAGAACACGGTACCGATAGTGGCCAGCCAGAAGTGCAGGTTGATCAGCTGGGTCGAGTACATGGCCTTCCGGTCCCAGAGACGGGGAATCAGCACATATATGGAGCCAATCGTGATCATTGCCACCCATCCCAGCGCACCAGAGTGCACATGGCCAATGGTCCAGTCGGTGTAGTGGGAGAGCGAGTTCACTGTCTTGATGGCCATCATCGGGCCTTCAAACGTCGACATGCCATAGAACGAAAGTGCGACGATCAGGAAACGGATGATCGGGTCTGAGCGCAGCTTCTGCCATGCACCTGAGAGCGTCAGCATCCCGTTGATCATGCCGCCCCAGCTGGGCGCCAGCAGAACCAGAGAAAACACCATGCCGAGTGACTGGGTCCAGTCGGGCAGGGCGGTATAGTGCAGATGGTGGGGACCTGCCCACATGTACACTGCAATCAGTGCCCAGAAATGTACGATCGACAGCCGATAGGAGTACACCGGGCGGCCAGCCTGGATGGGAACAAAGTAATACATCATGCCCAGGAAGCCGGCAGTCAGGAAAAAGCCGACGGCGTTGTGGCCGTACCACCACTGGATCATGGCATCCACGGCACCGGCATACATGGAGTAAGACTTCCAGGCAGACACCGGTACTTCCAGATTGTTCACGATGTGCAGGACGGCAATGGTGATGATGTAAGCGCCGAAGAACCAGTTGGCGACATAGATGTGCGATGTCCTGCGCTGCATGATGGTGCCGAAAAAGACGACCGCATAGGCCACCCATATGACGGTGATCAGCAGGTCAATCGGCCATTCCAGCTCGGCATACTCCTTGGCACTGGTATAGCCCAGGGGCAACGTGATGGCGGCGAGCAGGATGACCAGCTGCCAGCCCCAGAACGTGAACTTTGCCAGTCCGGGTGCAAACAGGGAGGTCTGACAGGTACGCTGGACCACGTAATAGCTGGCGGCAAAAAGCCCGCAACCGCCAAATGCGAAGATCACGGCATTGGTATGCAGTGGACGCAAGCGGCTGTAGGTCAACCACGGGATATCAAAGTTGAGTGCGGGGAAGGCGAGCTGGGCGGCGATGATAACCCCGACCAGCATGCCAACTATTCCCCAGACCACCGTCATGATGGTGAACTGCCGGATGACCTTGAGGTCGTAGTCCGGCATCACCGTGCTGGCAGCAGGTGCATGCGACATAACACTACCCTTGTGTAGAAAAGAAAAACGGAAACATGCTGACTGGCAATGCCATGCAGTCATGAAAAAAATCAGGTTTCAGCGGGGTATCAGCAGATTGTCCCGGGTGGAGTGACAATCCTTGATGAGTCGAGATGTGTTCAGCTGCGGGAGTTAACACCGGTTCATTCTCCAGACAAATCAACAGGAGCCACCACAAACACGCTTGCACATACACATGTCGAACCCGACGTGACTAGTCTAGTCGATCTTGCTGCCGCCTAAAGTTGACATATATCAAACAGAAGGCCGGCAACCCAGTCATTCCTGCCGAGTCTGTGTGGGAATGGAAGACGATCGGCATGATTCATGTGCTGCAGCGCGGCGGGCATTTTAGGGGTTTGTTGACAAAAGTCATCCAGAAATTTGAGTCTGGCCAGTCTTGTCTGATGGGTGTCATGCACAATTATAGTTCATTGCATCGGGATGGGTCGCTAGCGTGCCCCTTGGTGGTGCGTGCACGAAATTGGAACTTTTCACCCTGTTATGGCTCGAAATCAGGGTGTTCCCCCTGCGTGGCACAGGCTATCCTTTCCTCAGGCGACCTCAGTGCTGTCAGGCAACAGGATGATGGTGGGTGAGCGTAATATTTTATATATAAATCATGGGGTTGTACATGAAAATGATTACTGCGGTCATCAAGCCGTTCAAGCTGGATGACGTACGCGAAGCACTTTCCGAGATTGGGGTCACGGGCTTGACCGTCACCGAGGTCAAGGGCTTCGGGCGCCAGAAGGGACATACCGAGCTCTATCGTGGTGCAGAGTACGTGGTTGACTTTGTACCCAAGGTAAAGCTCGAGCTGGCTGTGCGGGATGATCAGGTTGACGCCGTGATTGAGGCAATCATGAAGGCCGCCGGAACCGGCAAGATAGGTGATGGCAAGATCTTCGTCAGCGACTTGCTGCAGGTGGTGCGCATCCGTACCGGCGAAACCAACGACGACGCTATCTGAGTCAGTCCTTACGACGAACATAACCTTCGGATTCACATAGAGTTACGGGGTATTTCCATGTTGCAACGATTAGTTCGCGGCAGCTCTTTGCTGCTGTCTGTGCTTTCTGCCCCGGCGCTGGCGGTGGATGGGCAAATAGTGCTGGATTCCGGGAATACGGCCTGGGTCCTGACCTCTACGGCACTGGTACTGATGATGACGCTGCCAGGCCTGGCATTGTTTTACGGCGGGCTGGTGCGTTCCAAGAATGTCCTGTCAGTCCTCATGCAATGCTTTGCCATTGCGGCAAGTGTTTCCTTGCTCTGGCTGTTTGGCCTTTATTCCCTGGCCTTTGGTGATGGCGGCAGCCTGAATCCGGTTATCGGTGGCTTGTCCAAGATGTTTTTCCTGGACGTGTCGACCAGCAGCATGACCGGCAATATTCCGGAAGTACTGTTTGCGGCCTTCCAGATGACCTTCGCCATCATTACGCCGGCACTGATCATTGGCGCCTTTGCCGAGCGCATGAAGTTTTCCAGCATGCTGATCTTCAGTCTGGCCTGGACTGTGCTGGTGTATGCCCCCGTGTGCCACTGGGTCTGGGGTGGCGGTTTTCTGCAAAAAATGGGTGTGCTCGATTTCGCGGGTGGCATCGTGGTGCACATCACGGCCGGTATAGCGGCACTGGTGGCGGCCATTGTCATTGGCCCGAGACGTGGTTTTCCCAAAGTGGCCATGCCCCCTCACAACATGACCATGACCGTCATCGGGGCTGGCATGCTCTGGATGGGGTGGTTTGGCTTCAATGCCGGGTCGGCACTGGCGGCCAATGGAAACGCAGGCATGGCGCTCCTGGTCACGCATATTTCTGCTTCAGCAGGTGCCTTGATGTGGATGGCGCTGGAGTGGAAGCGCTTTGGCAAGCCCTCAGTGCTGGGTGTCGTGACCGGAATGGTCGCGGGACTGGGTACCATTACACCGGCCTCCGGTTTTGTGGGGCCGCTGGCCGCCCTGTGTATCGGGCTTTCAGCCGGCTATATCTGTTTCTTTGCGACCCAGTTAGTCAAACGCAAGTTGCACATCGATGACTCTCTGGATGTCTTCCCTGTGCATGGTGTTGGCGGCATTCTCGGAACCTTTCTGGTGGGGATATTTTGTGCCCCGCAGTTAGGGATTTTCAGCGGCCTTGGGTTCGGTAGTGGCAATGACAGTGTCGGTGCGCAGTTGGGTGTTCAGGTGCTGGCTATCGTCATCGTCACAGGCTACACGGCGGTTGTGACCTGGGGTTTGCTCAAGCTGACCGGGAAACTGACCGGAGGCTTGCGTGTTTCCGAGGAGCAGGAGACGGAAGGTCTTGATCTGGTGCTGCACGACGAGCGGGGATACGACATCCGTTAATCCTTTGCTTGCCAGGAAAGTGCCTGGGGGTACTTGCTGGCTTGAAAAGCCCCGCAGACTCTGTGTCTTCGGGGCTTTTTCATGCCGGCTTGACTTGATGGCTGAGCAAAAGTGTCATGAAAACAGTACGTTTCGGGTTATTGCCAAGCCTCCGGGGCTCTTGTAGGGTACAGGCTCGATTTACGAGCAGGCGCGTGGCACAGGCAGTCTCTTGAGCCTTGCAGGTCCGCAGCCTCTCCTGAGTTGAACAGTTCCTGACAGCAGCCCTCCGGGCTGCGCCATCTGCCTGCATTACTGGAGATACGACAATGGCTGTTTTCCTGTCTGAAGAGTGGTTTCGTGAAGTTGAAAAGCTGACTGAAGTGAAGGGTGATCTGGATGTTCCTCCTGCACTGGCGTCGCTGGTTCTGAATGTGACAGTGTCGGGCGCTGCTGCTGGCAATGTGGATATGTGCCTGAATGGCGGTCGCTTTGAGCTGGGTCATAACAGCACGGGCGCCACCAAGCTGACACTGCCGGCTGATCTGGCTCGCCGCATTTTTGTCGAGCAGGACCAGGCTGCAGGCATGCAGGGCTTCATGAGTGGCCAGATCAAGGTCGAAGGCGACATGAGCAAGCTCATGGCCATGCAGACTGCACGTCCTAGCGACAAGCAGAAAGAACTGCTGAAGGAAATCAAGGCAATCACCGAGTAATCGGCTCTTCGCTTTAAAAAGCCCACCATTGTGTGGGCTTTTTTATGCCCGGTGAGTGGGGCTGGAGTAAATGCTCAGGCAGACTTCAGTAGCCGGTCCACAATTCTTTCCAGATCGCCCAGATTGCGACAGCTATAGGCCTGTGTACAGGCGGGCAGATAGCGCAGCATCTCCGAATCACCACTGCCCCAGCGATTCCTGTTCTCCGGGTTCAGCCAGATGAGCTGACGCGCACGGTCATGAAACTGGTGCAGCAGGCCGGCCTTCGCGTCACCGTTATTGTTACGGGCATCACCAAGAAAAATAAGGGTGGTCCGTCGGTCAATGTCATGGCGAGCCAGTGCATCCAGATCATTCAGGGCGCGGCCATAATCCGTACTGCCTAACCCGTAGCGATCCATGACGGTTTCGATGGCAGCATCTACGGACAGCTGGTGAAAGCTGTCTGTTACTTCATGCAGTGATGACGAGAAAACAAACGAGCGCAAGCGTGGAATGACTTCCTGCAAGCCATAAAGAAACATCAGCAGGAAGCGGGCATGCTGACTCACTGAACGGCTGACATCACAGACCACCATGACACGCGGCTTGTCCTTGCGGATACGCCGCCAGCGGGGCTCGGCCAGTACACCATCGTAAGCAATGTTGTGGCGCAAGGTCGCTTTTACATCCAGTAGTCCACGCGATGCCAGTCGTTCACGGCGGCGATGGATGGTTATCAATCGTTGTGCCATGCGCCTCACGGTGCGCTCTACATCCTTGAATTCACGCAGGGCTGCAAAGTCGGTATCACGGATGATGGCATCACGGTCTTGCCGGCGTGCCAGCTGGAAATAACGCTCAACGGTGTCACGTACTTCTCTGCGCAAACGCTGCCGTGCATCACGCAAGGCCTGCGCCCGCTGTTGAGCATTCCGGCTATTCAGTGTGTCGAGTGCCTGCAGTTCACGCTCAAGATCTTCGCTACCCATCGCCAGCATCAGGCGTCGCCCAAACAGGCCTTTCTGGGTAATGACGCGAATGTCTTGCAGGCGAGAGCGTTGCACCGCCTGAGCCATGGTCAGGGCCAGCGCATTGCTGTCCTGGGCAAGCAGTTGTTCTCCCAGTGCAGACGGAGGTGTATCTGTGGCCTGCCCACCACTCTTGCCCGAGCCACTACCGGCTCCGTTGCCGTTGCCTTGCAGAGGGGGTGGTTGAATGGGCATGGCCGGGGGTGTGGCTGTCGTGCCGGGCGTGGTTGCCAGCCCGAAACGGAAAAAACTGTCAAAGCAGCGCTCGAACACCAGGGCATCCGGCTCGCTCTTGGCCAACGTACAGGCCAGGGCGTCATGAAAACGTTGCCGATCAGCATACCCCACCGCATGGACAGCCCATACCGCGTCCGCTACCTCGGGCGGTGAAACGGGCAGGCCGTTGTTGCGTAGCAGCGCGGCAAATTCAGTGAGCGTGCGATCCATACTGATACCTGAAGCTGTTTTCTAAACGATCATCCAGGCGACCATCAAAACGATTATTTGAATGCTTGCCTGGCATGGATACATTCAGTTTAGCGTCGGGATTTTCCCTGCAGCAGCATGGGCAGCTTTTCTCGAACCTGTTCCACATCATCCTGATGCTTGAGCAGGACGGCCAGGGTTTTCTCTACCCATTGCGCATCAAGGGCGTCCACATGCAACAGCAACAGCGTGCGTGCCCAGTCCAGGGTTTCACTGATGGCAGGCACTTTACGCAAATCCTGCTGACGCAATATCTGTACAAACTCTATCAATGGGTCGCGCAGTTTTTCCGGAAGCTCTGGCACTTGTGCGGCGAGGATGCGACGCTCAAGAGCCTGATCAGGATAAGTAATATACAGGTGAAGGCAGCGGCGTTTCAGTGCGTCGGACAGCTCCCTCTGATTGTTGCTGGTCAGCAGGACGAGGGGCTTGTGTCTGGCCTGTACTGTGCCGATTTCAGGAATGGAAATCTGGTAATCCGACAAAAGCTCAAGCAGGAATGCTTCAAACTCCTGATCGGCCTTGTCGATTTCATCAATCAGCAGCACGGCTCCTTTTTCTGACTGCAAGGCCGACAGAAGGGGGCGAGGTTCCAGAAATTCACGGGAATAGAAAATATCGCCAAACTGGTGAAGGCGTTCGACAGACTCGGATAGGCCCTGTGCGCCACGAAGAATGTCACCGAGCTGCTCTTTCAGTACTTGTGTGTAGAGCAGTTGTTTGCCGTACTTCCACTCATACAGGGCTTTGCTCTCATCCAGACCTTCATAGCATTGCAGGCGAATCAGCGGGAGGTCGAAGAGGGCACTCGCGGCTTTGGCCAACTCTGTCTTGCCGACTCCGGGAGGGCCTTCGACCAGGATCGGTTTTTCCAGTTGGGCGGCCAGGAAAAGCGTCAGGGCAATGGTGTCGGAGGCAATATAGCCCTGTGTTTCAAGTCCGGCGCGAAGACTGTCTGCACTGAATGCCTTGCTGGAAAAAAGACTCATGTAATCTCCTGGACTATTCGGCCATCACCCAGGGACGTCCGTCCACGGGGTGTGGCGTGATGTGGAATGAGACGCCAAAAACAGACTGTAACAAGTTCTTGTCAGCAATCGTTCTGGCATCACCATCCGCACATATTTTTCCTGTATCCAGCACAATCAGCCGTTCTGCTGTACGCAGGGCAAAGTTGATGTCGTGCGTTGAGAAAATAATGCAGGCACCTTGCGATGCCTCTTGTTGCAGTTGCTTGCGCAGTCGCTGCTGGTGCGGCAGGTCCAGTGCGGTCTGAGGCTCATCCAGTAACCAGAAGCGTTCTTCCGGTACAGTATGCAGACGCATTTGTAACCAGGTACGCGCCAGTTGAACGCGCTGCCGCTCGCCGCCGGACAATTGATCGTAGTGGCGTTCTGCCAGCGTTTCCAGCTCCCACAGCGCAAGGGCTTCGTTGTACAGCAAGACGGCCCGTTCACCGCCACCGCCATGCGGATAAGCTGCCAGGCACAGGAGTTCCTTTACGGGGCCATGAAGGTGCTCGGCATGTTGCTGTGGCAGAAAGGAGCGGCGGCGTGCCAAAGTCGTTAATGGAATGGATCCCAGCGCAACATCGTCCAGTAAGATCTGTCCCGTAGTTCTGGCATTGTGTAAAAAACGACCCTCTCCGGCGCACAGGCGTAACAAGGTGGACTTGCCCGCACCATTCGGGCCGATCAATGCAGTACAACCGGATTGCAGGGTCATGCAGATATCCTGCAGTACCGGCTGCGTGTTGAACTGACAGCTGACATTGTGCAGTTGGAGCCTCATGCACGTGCCCTCTTCAGGAACAATAAAAGAAAAGCGGGTGCGCCGATCAGTGCGGTCAGCACTCCGACAGGCAGCTCCAGAGGATATATCAGGCGCCGAGCCATCCAGTCGGCCAGAACCGCCAGAATGATGCCCAGATACAGTGTCGCCGGGAGCAGGGTACGATGGTGTGTGAAGCCAAGGCGGCGTGCCATGTGAGGCGCGAGTAACCCGATAAATCCGATACCGCCCGATTGCGCAACGGCCAGTGCAACCAGCACCGATGTGGCCGTGATGATGCGGCGACGGAAGCGGTTAATATCAATGCCCAGATAAACAGCCTCCGATTCGCCCAGTTGCCAGACATCCAGTGCTGCAGCCTGTCGCCAGGCCCAGGCAAGAATGAAAACCAGGACAACCCATCCTGTAATGAGCAGGGGCCACTCAGCCAGTGAGAAGCTTCCCATCAGCCAGAAGGTGGCGCTGCGCAGGACCGCCCCGTCGCCCAGACTGAGCAACAGGTTCACCAACGCGCCAGCCAGTGCATTGATGGCTACCCCGGCGAGCAACAGTTCGGCATTGTTGCCGGTCAGGTACTTGCCCAGCAGCAGTACCAGCCCCAAGGCGCCAAGGGCACCTGCAAAGGCGCTGACGGGGAGTATCCAGAGTCCACCCAGGCCGAGGCTGATGACAATCACGGCGGCCAGGCCTGCCCCGGCGGAGATGCCGAGCAGGCCCGGCTCTACCAGAGGGTTGCGAAAGTAGTCCTGCAATAACAGACCGGCGAGGGCGAGAGCGGCACCCGTGAATGCGGCCAGCAGGACACGCGGCAGGCGTAGCTGCAGCCAGACATCCGTTGAGAGGTTGCCCACGCCGTCCCCCGCTAATCCAAGCGCCAGGCAGACCAGACAAACAACGGGCAGTAGCAAAAGGGTGAGACGAGGAGTAATCACGGCAGGAATGACAGACGGGATGGCAACAGATGTCATAGCCTAGCCGTGCGGCGCATGCTAAACCAGAGTCTGACCAGTAATTGGAGGCAATACATGCTCAGCGGTTACGTGAATCCTGATTTTACTGCCGTCGCGGACGCCTTCCGGCGGACACTGCCAGAGAGCTCACCTGGGGGGGCGGCACTTTGTGTATATCACCGTGGGGTGCCGGTTCTGGATATCTGGGGAGGCGTGCGCGACCGTCAGGGGACTCCCTGGGCAGCGGATACGCTGTCATTGTCGTTCTCTACCACCAAGGGAGTCGTGGCCACACTCGTGCATCTGCTGGCTGATCGGGGGCAGGTAGAATATGACATGCCGGTGGCGCATTACTGGCCCGAGTTCGCCCGTAATGCCAAGCGTGACATCACTGTGCGGCAGGTGTTGTGCCATGAAGCAGGTCTTTATCGAATCCGCTCGATGATCAGTGATGCGGCTGAAATGCGCGATTGGCCGCACATGCTCAGGATTCTGGAAAGTGCTCCTCCGGCGCATGTTCCCGGGCAAAAGAATGCCTATCATGCGCTGACATACGGCTGGCTGGTCGGCGGCCTGATCGAGAAAATAACCGGTGCCCCTCTCGCTCAGATGCTGAATGAACTCTTGACTGAACCGCTTGTGCTGGATGGCTGTCATATCGGGGTCCCCGAGAATGATTTGTCGCGCTGTGCTGATCTGATCGTGAGGGAGCGACGTGCTTCTGCCC
>CAYGBB010000007.1:0-1541 GCA_964347985.1 uncultured Moraxellaceae bacterium | reverse complement strand
CTTCTGCCCCGAAAACAGAGGGAAGCTCTTCCCGTCGCATTGACTGGTCAAAAAAAGTGACCGAAGGTGTGATGCAGCTGATTGGTTTTGATCCGGAAACTTTTCAGCAAGCCATGATGCCAAAAGGCATGAGCCGTTTTGACTGGAATACCCCGGAAACACGACAGGCCTGCATCCCTGGTGCTGGTGGCATGTTTACGGCGCGCTCCCTTGCCCGTATTTATTCCGTGTTGGCCAATAATGGCGAGTATGAGGGGGGGCGTTTGCTGTCTCCGGAGACCATCACGAAAATGTCGGCGGTACAGAGTACTCGTCGTGGTGATGTGATCCCCATCCCCATGCGCTGGCGGCTTGGCTATCATCGTGTTTTCACAACCGGGCCACGAACACCATCCGCATTTGGCCACTTCGGTTACGGTGGTTCAGGCGCCTGGTGTGATCCATCCCGCGAGCTGGCACTGGGTTACACCGTCAATCATGGCAGTGGCTCACCGTTTGGCGATGGCCGTATATCACGTATCAATACGGCTGCCATTCGTGCTGCTGAGGCAGCCATGCGACAGAGGTAAACCTGAAGTGCCTGCCATAAAAAAACGCCCGGTGTTCCGGGCGTTTTTTTATGGCGTATCGGTGCAGTTATATGCAGTTATATTTTCTGCACTGTACCGGCAAGGTGCGGCTTGCCGCTTCGCAGGTCGCTCAAGCCAAAGGTAAAGCTGCCATCCGCCTGTGGCTCTGAATTAAAGGCAACCTTTGCCGGCAACAACACCGGCAGCTTGAACTGTACGTCCACCGTACAGGCATCCGGCAAGCGTCCTTCCATTGCCGCCAGACAGCGAGCCTTTGACCACATGCCATGCGCAATGGCGCGCGGGAAACCAAACAGCTTGGCAGTGAAGGCATACAGGTGGATCGGGTTCCGATCACCCGAGACTGCACCATAGCGTCGACCGGTATCGCCCGGAATGACCCATTGCACATTCGCTGTTACGTTGCGAGAGTTCGCTGCAGGGCGCGGGGATGAAGATTTGCCGGCTTCGCCACCTGCCTGACGTCGCAGCATGGTGCTGACGCACTCCCATACCACTTCATCAGCGGACAGTAGTGTGGTGAGAATGTCGAACTGCACACCTTTGTCATGGGGACGCAGATTGGCTGGCTTTACCAGTATTGTCAGCGTCTCCGATGCATTGATCAGGCGATGCTGGGTAATCCGGTTCTGGATATGAACCATACCCATGGCGGCGAATGGAAATGACGGGTCCGTCATCAGGCTCATGTGCAGCGGAAAGCCCAGCACAAAGCCATAGGTCAGAGGCAGCGTGTCACGCTGACTGAATCCGCAGACCCGGTTGTAGGCTGCCAGATTGGAACGGTCGATTTTCACATCGCGCATCACCAGTTCTAGTGCGGGTAGCTCCTTGCCTTTCTTGCCGGCAAGGCTGCCCAGCAGGGCGCGCGAGTAAAGCGATGCCGTACCGGGAACAGCGGTGAATTCACGAACAGTCATGTTCATCACTCCAGATGAGTCAGTGAGCAGG